>JBOIEM010000017.1:0-5213 GCA_050741115.1 Burkholderiales bacterium | reverse complement strand
CCCTCGGTAGGCACGTAGAAGCCCTGGAGGAGTTTCGCCAGCGTGCTCTTGCCGCTGCCCGAGGGACCCATGATGGCAAGGCAGCTCCCTGCCTCAAGCTGGAGACTTAGGTGCTCGAAGAGGTGAGGCAGGTTCTCCGCGTAGCGGAAGCTGAGATCCGTGATCTCGACCCTGCCCTCGGCTGTCGCCGCGCGGGTGGGGAGAACTGAGTAGGGTTCGACCGGGGCGTTCATGATGTCGCCCAGGCGCTTGACCGCGATCGCCGCCTGCTGGAATTCCTGCCACAGCCCCACCAGCCGCAGCAGGGGCTGCGAGAGCCGCCCGGCGAACATCTGGTAGGCCACCAGCATCCCGATGGTGAAACCGGCATTCTGCATCACGATCCACGCCCCCACGCAAAGTATCGATAGGGTAAGAAGCTGCTCCAGGCTGTTGGCGGCGACGTTGTAGGTATTGGAGAGCTGCCGGGTGTTGAAGCCGGCGGCGAGATAGGCTGCGAGGTAGTCCCCGAAGCGGTTCCTCAACTGCGGCTCCATCTGCAGCGACTTCACCGTCTCCATGCCCGAGACGTATTCGGTCAGGAAGGCGGTATTGCGCGCCCCCAGCAGGAACTGCCGGTTGATGCGGGCGCGGATCGCCGGCACGATCGCCAGGCTCATCGCCACGATCGCGGCGAGGATCGCGAGCGTGATCAGCGAGAGCAGCCAGCTGTAGTAGAACATGATCGCGAGAAACACCACCATGAACGGGAGATCGAGGATGAGCGCCACCGCCGCCCCGCTCACGAACTCCCGTATCGTTTCCACCCCGTGCAGCCGCGCGACCACGACCCCGGTCGGCCGGTGCTCGAAGTAGCGGATGGGAAGCCTCAGCACGTGCTCGAAGGCCCGAGTGCCCAGCACTGCGTCCACGCGGTTCCCGGTATGGAGCACCAGATACTGGCGCACCCAGCTCATGGCGGCGCTGAAGAGCATGACGAGCGTGAGCGCGATCGCGATCACGGTGAGCGTATTCAGGGTCTGGTGCACGATTACCTTGTCGATGATGACCTGGGTGCCGAGCGGGACGGCGAGCGCCATGAGCTGTATGGCAAACGAGGCCGCCAGGACATCGCGCCAGATCGCCTTGTGCTTGAGCAGTTCCGGGATGAACCAGCGGAAGCCGAATTCGCGGGGGCGAATCAGGACTTCGTCGTCCTCACTGAGTGCCGGCGCCTCGGGCGCGCAGAGGACAACGCTACCCGCGTAATCCCGGTCGAAGTCTGCGAGCGTGGCGGTCTGCGGGGCAGAGCCATTGTCCGTCGCGTAGAGAATCCGCTTCGCGTCGCACTTCAGGACCACCGCCAGCCGACTTGGCAAGGATGAGTACGCCGCCGCTTCGAGAGGACTCTGCGCCTCCGACTGGGTACTCGCCACGGCTGGCTTAAGGACGGCCAGGAACGGCTGCGGAAGGGCGTGGAATTCTGAAGTTGCAACCGCGCGTACACCGCTCTTGAGCTTGAGCGCCTGTGCCGCCTCCTGCAGTGAGGCGAGGTGATACGGAGGCGGAAACTGCTGAAGGACGAGATTCTGGGCGAACGGCCGGCGCTGCAACTGGCAGATGGCAGCCAGTGCCCACAAGAAGCTTTCCACCGTGAACAGCGGACCGCGGTCCAACTGTCTCCCCTTTTCGTCGCGCGGCATGCGCCGCGCGTGTCGCCTGCGTGGTACCGTCTTGGAGGTGGGGCGCTTCCTGTTACTTTGTTCTTAGCCCTTGCATCTCAGCGCGCACTATATAGAGGCGGGGGGGGGCAGTGTCAAATCTATCAAAATGATAGATTTTCAGAGCGACACCAATTACTAGATCAATCAGCAGTACTTTGAGTACGACCGGCAGCAATTCCCAGTCAGGCAAACGCCCAGGGGTGGAGCGCGTAGATGCCGACGGCCGCCGCCGCGCCGATCGCGAGGGCGATCCATGGCAGCTCGCGCCAGATGAGGCGATTGCGGCCGGCGATGATCGCGCCGAACGGCCAGAACGACGACTCGGCGAAGAACTGCCCGAGCCGCTGCTCCTCGGTCGCGAGCTTACGCGCGTCCTGGTGCGCGGCGCCGGCGAGGCTGAAAGCGAGCATGCCGCCGAAGAACAGGACGTCGGTCAAGAAGCCGTTGAGCAGGAGGTGGGAGAGCGCCCATAGCGCGATGCCCATGAAGAGAGGGTGGCGCGTGATGCGGGTGAGCCCGCGCGCGCCCCACGCCTGCTTGATTCCCACCAGCGCCGGGCTCGGATGGGACAGGCCCCCGGCGATCAGCGCGAATGCCAGCACCGCGAGCAGCATGGCGAGCTGCCGCACGCCCGGCACCGCGGCGAGGTTCCAGATCACCCCGCCTGCATGGCGATTGCCGAGATAGACCCATACCAGCGGAATGAGGGTCGCGAACGCGACGAGGGCATAGAGGCCGACAAAATTCGTCTCACCGAGCCTGGCGATGAGCTTGCCCCGTAGCGGCACGGACGACAGCACCATGTGGGTGCCGGCGAACATCCCCCACCAGAACGCGACCCAGAACGCGGCGGTCATGCGTCACTTGTCATTCGTGACGCTCCGCGTCTGGACGCGCCGGATGTCGCGCGCCATCTTCACCGCGGTCTCGACGCCGCGGTAGTAGCCCGGGATGTAGGACATCTCCTTGTAGCCCCGCATGCGGTAGAACGTGCGCGCGGCGAAGTTGTTGGACCTGAGCTCGAGGTTGATGGAGGAGATGCCGGCCGTGAGCGCCGCCTCCTCCAGCCACGCCATCATCTGCGTGCCGATGCCGCAGCGCTGGTGCGAGGGCTTCACCGCGAGCAGCGACAGGTGCGCCGAGGTGTCGCCGAAATCCATGATCGCGAATCCGACAAGGTGCTGCCGGATGTCCGCCGCGAGCACGTTCGTGTCGCGCGCGCGGATCGCCTTCGCCACCCGCTCCGGCGGCCAGGTCCAGCCGCGCAGCCCGACCTCGATCAGGTAGCGCGACATCACGGCGATCTCGTAGGCGTCGGCGGGGGTTGCGAGTCTGATATTCGGGGAGGGCATAGGTGCAACTATACCCAAACTGCCCCCCCACCTCCATCCTCCCCCGCGAGGGGGGAGGATGCACTTCGTCACTACGTCACGCTTTTCCGGTCTTGGGAATGAACTTGAGCGCCACGCCGTTGTTGCACCAGCGCTGGCCCGTAGGCGGCGGGCCGTCGTCGAAAACGTGGCCATGGTGGCCGCCGCAGCGCTTGCAGTGGTACTCCGTGCGCGACACGAACAGGAGGTAGTCGGTCTTGGTCCCGAACACGCCCGGTATGGTCGTGAAGAAGCTCGGCCAGCCGGTGCCGCTCTCGTACTTCATCGCCGAGGTGAACAGCGGCAGGTCGCAGCCGGCGCAGGCGAACACGCCCTCGCGCTTCTCGTTGTTGAGGGGGCTCGTTCCCTCGCGCTCCGTCCCCTCCTCGCGTAATACCCCGAAGGCATCGCGCGGCAGGCGCTTGCGCCATTCATCCTTGGAGAGCTTCAGCGGCTCGCTCGGCAGCGGCGCCTTGTAGCCCTCGGCCAGATACATCTTCCAGTTGTTCTGCATCTCCTGTATGCCTTTCATGTCCCTTGCCTTGGGCTGTGCGGCGCCCGCACGTTCCGCCAGCGCGCTCCACAGTCCACCCAAAAGCATGCCCTGCAACAAATCCCTTCGCGTCATGATGTCTCCTTTTGCGAATCGCCCGGGATTCCCGAACGCCATCATATACGCGTCAGCGGCACCCGTGGATGCGGGAATTCAGAACTCCGCCTTGATGCCGGCCGTCTTCACGACCTTGCCCCACTTGACGATCTCGGAGGCGATCAGCTTGCGGAATTCCTCGGGGGTTTTGTTGGCGGCCTCCGCGCCTTCCGTCGCAAACCACTTCTGCACTTCCGCAGAGCCGACGATCGCCGTGATTTCCGTGTACAAGCGCTTCGTCACCGACGCGGGCGTGCCGGCCGGAGCGACGACGCCCCACCAGTTGAACGCCTCATAGCCCGGGACGCCGGCCTCCGAAATGGTCGGCACGTCCGGCACGATGGCGACGCGCTTCAGGCCTCCCGTTCCCAGCAGCTTCAGCCGTCCCGTGCGAACGTGGGGCAGCGTCTGGATGAGCGAGCCGATCGAGATCTGGGCCTGGCCCGCCACGACCGCAAGCGTCGCCGGCCCCCCTCCCTTGAACGGCACGTTCACGATATTGATCCCCGCCATGATCCGGAACAGCTCGCTGCCCAGGTGCTGGAAAGTGCCGAATCCTGCGGATGCGTAATTGAGCTGGCCGGGCTTCGCCTTCGCCATCGTGACCAGCTCCTTGACCGAGTTGACGCCCAGTCCCGGGAAAACGGCGAGCGCGTTCGCGCCGGTGCCGATCATGGCGACGGGGACGAAGGACTTGACCGGGTCGAAATTGAGCTGGTGCAGCGCGGGGGTGAACGCGTACGCGGCGGAGATGACCAGGAGGGTATGACCGTCCGGCTGCGATGTCGCCGCCGACTCGTAGCCGATGCGCCCGCCCGCGCCGCCGCGGTTGTCCACGACCACCGATTTGCCGAGCCGCTCGGTCAGGTGGGCTCCGATCAGGCGCGCCACGATGTCGTTGCTGCCGCCCGGGGGGAACGGGACGATCAGCCGGACCGGACGCGCGGGCCAGGCATCGGCCGCCAGTGCGGGTGCTCCTGCCGCCCCCAGTATCGTCATTACGGAAACTGCCAGACGCCACCGCGTCGTGTGCCTCATCGCTGTTCCTTCCACGGATCACGCCTCGATGCGAACGATTCTAGCGAAAAATGGGGTCAGGTTCGAATTTCTGCGCGTGATCTGCCATGATAGGTCAGAAAATCGAACCTGACCCTGAGGTCTCCCTGCGAGTTCCGATCCCGCGACGAGGCGCGGACTGCGATCTTCGATTACATCGAGTTGTTCTACAACCGAAAGCGGATTCACCAATCCCTCGGCTACCGCACCCCCGAGCAGATTGAGAGACAATGCGTGGTGCTTAACTAGACTGTCCGTGAAACCCGGGATACCTCAACCCGGCCCCATTTATTAATCAGCAGGATTTCGGCGCCTTCTCCCAGAGCGCAAAGCCCCTGGTCGCGGAGTACTGCGCGATGCGCAGGGCCGCGTCGGGGATGGTCCCGATGAAGTGGGGCTGGCGCGGCACCAGCGCGTACGGCTCATTGCGGATTC
>JBOIEM010000016.1:0-7593 GCA_050741115.1 Burkholderiales bacterium | reverse complement strand
CGAGCCCCGGCGAGAATGGCCTGGCGGGTCCTGGCCGGCAGCGCTTCCGGCGGATGGACGCCCGGTAGATCACGCGGAAAATGCTTCACGAACAGCGCGGCGAGGTGAGCGGTCGCCCAGGCGATCGGCGAGGCATGCATCTCGCGGCGGCGCATGTCGCGCAGCGTGGGGAAGCCGGCGTCCCAGCGGATCACGGCGTGCCGCCCGTTTTTCTGGCCTCGCGCCACCACGGCGGCGGCAAAGCGCGCATGGTACAGCACCCCGTGTGCGACCAGCTTCGCCACCTGGCGCGGCGTCGGCGTCTGGGGAAAACGGCTCGCCACCGGACCGTGCGACCTTCTCAACTTGCCCTGCCGGTACCAGCGGCGTAACCGCTCAAAGTCGTTGCCGCCGATCTTGACATCGATTTCGCGCATGCCGAGGACGCGCGGGAGCGTGACGACTTCGTCCTGCGCGGCCAGCACGACGCCAGCCGGCCCGATGGGCGGCGGGAAGCGGAATACCTCGCGCTCGCCGAAACGCTTGCCGAGATGGAAGCGGCCCTGCCGATAGACCGGCGGCCGCGACACCGCCTCGTCGAAGGCCGAGTCGTGGGACCACTGCGACACGGGAGCATCGCTTCCGGTGCTTTCGTAGAGCCGGATGTGGACGGCCTCGAGGTCATCGAGCAGCTCGGCGCTGCGCGCGACCAGCAGGTTGGTGAGCCCCGGGGCAACGCCGGCGTTGATGACGGCGGCGCGGTTCTTCGCCTGGAACTGCTTGTCGAAGCTCAGCTGCTCCGCCTTGAAGGGATTGCGGGTCTGATGCGAGGCGGTGTCGAGATAATGGACGCGCAGCCGGAGCGCGGCGCGCAGGATAGTCCGGTTGAATACCGCGGGGCTGGCATTGGCGATCAGATGGCTACCCCGCGCCGCCTTGACGATGCTCCAGAGGTTGCGCGCGTTCACTTGCCGGACGGGGATCGGGGATTTCCTGCCGAGGAACCGGCGCGCGCGATCCGGGTCCCGGTCACCGCAGGTGACCTGGTGGCCCTGGCGGAGGAGCAGCCGCGCGAGCAATGAGCCGGTCGCGCCAGCCCCGAGAACGAAGATCCGCATTTGAAGACCAGGTCGCCTGGATTTTTCTTGCTATCAGAAAGGGTTACCCGACCGTTTGCAACCCGCAGTATCGGGTCAGTGGATACGAACGTGTAACCTATTGATATCTATTGTCCTATGGATGGGGCCAGACCCCAAGGAGAGATCCATGAGCCCTGTGCGCGCGATACTGCATCATCCGGCTACCAACCTCGTCGTTGCCCTGGTCCTGGTCGTCACGAGCCTGATCGAAGTCTGGGAGTCCGCCACCGGCGTCACCGTCGAGATGGCGGTGGCCGGGATGGAAATGAAGGTTGGGGCGTATGACGGGATACTCGTCTACGGGCTGGTCCACCTGCTGCGGGCGATCGCCGAGCTGGTAGAGGGGCTTGAGCGCGGCGTGCGAGCCTGAGCGTGAAGTGTTCTCGCGGTGAGATTTTCAGGCGGCGGCCTGCGCGCGGGTTGCGCCAGCCATGATCGCCGTCATTTCGCGAACATCCTTGAGGCTTTCGAAACCCTGGATCGCCGAGTAGAGCGGCGCGATGCGCTCGCGCGGCAGCGCCCGCGCGGCGCAATCCTCGAATTTCTCCTTCAGAAGTCCTGCCGGCAGGGGATTGTCCGAGGTGCGGCCGAACGGCTGGTCCACCTTGGCCGACAACACCCTGCCACCGCGCAGCGCGGCCCGCACTTCGGCGCCGAAGTGGTTTTCCGCCGGGAACTGCGCGGTGGTGTAGGGCGCGGCGTGCACCCGCGGCAGCAGCCTGCGCACCGCCGGCTCCTCGTACGCCCCTCTCTCGAAGTGCTCGATCGAGATGCGCCGGTCGAGGAGCGCCCGCGCCATGCAGTACTGCACGCTGAACTTGGCGTCGAGGTCGCCCTTCGGCTCGGGACGGTTGGTGTGCTCGAGCCGCCGCGCGTGGGTCCATACGTCCACGCGCTCGATGTCCTCAGCCGCGGGCTTGTTCTCGCGCGCGAGCTTGAGCATTGCATCGAGCGCGGAGTGCGTACTGCCGCAGCAGGGATATTGCTTGATCGCGATGCCGGGCTTCACGATATCGAGCGGCTGCGCCCAGGCGGGGAGAATCCTGCCCGCGTCGTAACTACCTTCGCCGTTGAAGACGTTGAAGAAGCCCTGCTTGTGCTCGAAGACGCGGTCGCCGGCGGAAAAGCCGTCACGCGCCAGCAGCGCGGCGAACATCCCGTTGCGGCTACAGTGCCCGACATGCAGAGGCTTCACCATCGTGCCGAAGTTGGCCTTGATGCCCGAAGCAAGCGATGCGGCGATGGACAACGCGGTGGCGGTCCTGTCGTCGGAGAGCTTCAGCAGCTGCGCGCAGGCGGCGGCCGCGCCGAAGACGCCGAGGGTGGCGGTCGGGTGCCAGCCCTTGGTGTAGTGGTGGAAGTGGACGGCGAGCGCGATCTTGCACTCGGTCTCGAAGCCGGCGACGTAGGCGGCGATGAAATCACGCCCGCTCGCGCCGGTCTCGTCCGCGAGCGCGAACAGCGCCGGCAGAATCGGCGCGGACGGATGGCCGCCGAATGTGTTGTTCATGTCGTCGTAGTCGAGAGCGTGGGAGGCGGTGCCGTTCACCAGCGCCGCTTCGAGCAGACCGGTCCTGCGGCTGGTCCCGAAGATCAGGCTCGGCCCGCTCACGCCGCGCGCTGCGATGCCGTCCACGATGCGCGCGGCGTCCTCGCGCGCGCCGGCGAGCGTGACGCCGACGGTGTCGAGAATGCCGACCTTCGCCCCGTGCACCGCCTCGGCCGGCAGCCCCTCGTAGCGCAGCGCGTTGATGCGTTTTGCGAGTTCGAGTGCGAGAGTCATGACGCCATCCCCTTTGAGCAAGTCCACACCAGCCGGAATGGACTTATTTTAAGCCGTTCCCACCCGCTCCACCGAAACCGGCCAACCTGCACGGGGCGTCATCCACGGGGGATATGGCTGGAACGGAATCAGGAATTCATCCATGTGATGGAATCCGCGTATCGTCGCGGCGCAGTCGTGATAGAGCCCAAGTATAATCAACTCCTTCGGGGAGCAAGCCAGAGGAGGAAACAATGAAAGTCAGGACCGGGTTAGGGGTGTTTCTAATAACGCTCCTGTGCGGGACGGCCGGCGTGCAGGCGGCCGCGTATCCTGACCGCAACATCCTGCTCGTGGTGGCCGGCGCCCCGGGCGGCGGGCTCGACACCTTCGGACGCGCGCTCGAGCGAACGCTGCTGGACGCAAAGCTGTTTCCGACCGGATTCGTGCTCCGGAACATGGGCGGCGCGGGCGGAAACCTGGCGAAAACTTACGTCCATCAGCGCAAGGGAGATTCCTACACCCTCTACATCGAATCGAACCGCATCTACGTCAACAAGCTCGTCGGGACCACCCCGCTCGACCACCATGACCTGACGCCGATCGCGCGCATGATCACGGAGTACCTGGTATGGGTGGTGCGCGCGGACTCGCCGTACAAGTCTGCGAAGGACGTCCTCGACAAGCTCAAGGCCAACCCCGGTTCCGTCGTGTTTGGTGTGGGCACGGTGCCGAGCAACGACCAGATGAACATCCTCCGTCCGGTGCTTGCCTACGGCGTGGATCCCAAGCAGATCAAGATCGTGCCGTTCAAGGCCGGCGGCGACCTGATGATCCAGTTGCTCGGCGGGCACGTGCCGGTGATCTCCACCGGGCTCTCCGAGGCGATCGAGCAGGTGAAGGCGGGACGCGCGCGGTTGCTGACGGTATCCTCCCCGAAGCCGCTCGAAGGGGAGCTTGCCCGGGTGCCGACCTGGCGCTCGATGGGGATCGCCGTCGAGATCCTGCACTGGCGCGGGCTCTTTGCGCCGCCGGGTGTTCCCCCCAGCACCGTGAAGTACTGGGACCAGACGCTGGCGAAGACGATCCAGACCGACTCGTGGAAGAACGCGCTGGACCGGTTCGGCTGGTACAACGCCTACGCGAATTCCGCCCAGTTCCGCAAGGACCTGGACCGCGAGACCAAGGTCTATGCCGAGATCCTGACCCAGCTCGGCATGGCGAAGGCACCCGAGAAATAGCAGGTTCCGGAGGCCGATGATGGTGCTGCTCTACGACCCCACGGCGCCGCGCCGTGCGCAGGACGGGAAGGCGGGAGCGAAGCTCTCCACGCTCGCCGGCAAGGTGGTGGGGTTCGTCGACAACGCCAAGCCGAACTTCAACCACCTGGTCGATGACCTTGCCGATCTGCTGGTCTCGAAGTACGGCGTGAGGAGCGTCGTCAAGCGCAGGAAGTCATCGGCCTCGATTCCCGCGCCGGACGAGATCGTGCGAGAGCTCGCGGATCAATGCGACCTGGTCATCACCGGCTCGGGCGACTGAGGGTCGTGCGCGTCGTGGAGTGTCCACGACAGCGTAGAGATGGCGAAGCGCGGCCGCGCGACCGTCGCGATCTGCTCCACCGCCTTCGCGACGCTCGGCCGGGCGCAGGCGCAGGCTCTGGGCATCCCGGCGCTGCCGATCGCCGTGATCCCGCACCCGTTCGGTTCGCGCACCCGCGACGAGGTGCGCGAGATGTCGACACGGTGCGTGGCCGATATCGTGGCGCTCATCGCGCGTGAAGACGATGGCGGGGAGTGAAGGGGGCGCGCTCAAGACGCCCGCCGAAGTGGAAGCGCGGGCTTCCCTGTTCGATGCGCCCGAGGACATCGAGGCGATCAACCGCCTCTACCACGAGCGCCGGTGGAGTGACGGCCTGCCGATCGTGCCTCCGACCGTAGAGCGCGTGGAGCGGATGTGCGCTCACACACGCCGTCCGCGGGCGGATATCGTGGCCAGCGTCGCTCCGGGCTTTGGAGCGGCGACGGTCGAGCGCATCGCCGTCAACGCCGTGATGGCGGGTTGCGTCCCCGAGCACCTGCCGGTCGTCATCGCCGCCGTGGAAGCGGTGGCCGCACCCGAGTTCAATCTGCAGGGCATACAGGCGACCACCAATCCCGTCGCCGTCTGGGTCATCGTGAACGGCCCCGCGGCGCGGAAGCTCGGCGTCAACGGGAACTTCAATTGCCTCGGGCAGGGAAGCCCGGCGAACGCGGCGATTGGACGCGCGCTGCGCCTGTTGCTGCAGAACGTCGGCGGCGCGGTTCCTGGAGAGATGGACCGGGCGACGCACGGCCAGCCGGGCAAATACACCTTCTGCTGCGCCGAGAACGAGGAGGCGAATCCGTGGGAGCCGCTGCACGTCGAGCGCGGATTCCGGCGCGATGCGAGCGCGGTGACCGTGGTCGGCGCCGAGGGCACGATGAACATGAACACCCACACCAAGGACCCGGGCGAGCTGCTGCGGGTCGTCGCCGAGACGATGCAGCATCCCCCGAGCAACGAGTATTGCTACGGCAGCGAGCCGTGGCTGATTTTCTCGCCCGAGCACGCCGAGATCCTCAGGGCGGGAGGATTGACGAAGCTCGAGGTCAAGCGCCGCCTGTGGGAACTATCGAAGATGCCGGCGGGGCGGATGACCGAAAGGGACCTGCTGCGGGTCAAGGCCTCCCGCGGCCGGGAACTGGGGGAAATCCGCGCGGACACGCTGCTCACGATCGCGCACCGGCCGCAGGACATCCGCTTCATCGTCGCTGGCGGGCCGGGCACGCATTCCGTCTACGTGCCGTGCTTCGGCAACACCCGGGCCGTCACGCGCGAGATCAGCTGACCGCCAAGAGTGGCGGAAGAGAGTGGGAGTCGAACCCACAAAGGACCGCAAGCGGCCCCTACCGGGTTTGAAGTCCGGCCGCCCCACCGGGGACGATTCCCTTCCGTTGTTTCATCGCTGCTTTCAACCCAGCCGGTCGCGCACTGCGTCCGCGCTGCGCTGCGCCTCGATCACCGCGTCCTTCAGCAGCCCGCTGTAACCGGCGCGCACCGCGCCGATTGCCCACACGCCCGCCATCGGAGTCTCGAACGCGCTGTTGGTGACGATGTGTCCGCTCGCGTCGTGTCCGATGGCCGAGGGCGCACAAGCGGAGTTGGGTTCGAGCCCTACGTAGGCGAAGACGCCGGCGGCCGCGATTTCCTGGCCCCGCCCGTTGCGCGTCACGCGCACCTTTTCGACCATTTTAGCGCCGAGTATCGCCTCGACCGTGGCGTTCCAGATCGGGATTATGCGGGGATCGGAGACGACCCGGTCCGCGAGGTGCTGCCGCGCGCGGAAGCGGCTCCCGCGATGAACGAGGTGGACCTTGCGGCAGAATTTTGCGAGAACCAGGGATTCCTGCAGGGCGGAGTCGCCGCCGCCGACGACCACGACCTCCTCGTTCTGGAACATGGGCGCGTCGCAGTCGGCGCAGCGCGAGACGCCGCGCCCTTCGTACTCGTCCTCGCCGGGCACGCCCAGTTTCCGCAACCGCGCGCCCGACGCGATCACGACCTGGCGCGCACGGTAGGCGCCGCCCGCCGCCACCTCGAATGCGCCGCCGCCGGGGCGGATGGCGGTGACCTCCTCCTGGATGCTCGCGACACCCGCATCGGAGTTGGCCTGCATCAGCCCGGAGGCGAGGAGGGTTCCCGATTCGGCGCCGGGATAGCCGTCGAGCTCGTTCACGTTCAGCACGAGCCCGCCGAAGAGGTTCGATTCGAAGGTCGCCACGCCGAGCCCCGCGCGGCGCGCGTGACTCGCGCAGGCGAGGCCGCTCACGCCTTCGCCGATCACGATCAGATCGTATGACCTCTGTGCCATGCGGGGGCTCGGGTTGGCGGCTATTTTCCCGCGGCTTTCGCGGGCGGGCGGGCCGGCTCGGCCGCGCCCAGGATGGGGACGAAGTCCTTGCGCATCTTCCGCGCATCGCCCACGCGCTGCGTGATGCCGAGGGTGTCGAGGAATTCCAGGATCTCGATCGCGAGGCCCCTGCCGATGCCGGTTGCGTCGCGGTACTGCGCGGCGGTGAATCCGTTCGGATTCGAGCGGGCGAGCGCGTGCGCGGTCGCGGCGAGCGTCGCGAGTGTCGCGCGCGGATAGAAGCGGTCCGGCGGCACCCGCATCACTTCGCCCCCCCGGCTCTTGCGGTGCAGGAAATCCTTCAGGGCGGTCTCCTTGAGCTTGAGCGCGGCGGCGAGCTCCGCCACCGGGGGCGGGGCGAATCCTCCCTGCTGGAGCGCGGGAAGCACGAGCCGCCACATGCGCTCGTCTTCGGGGTTGGAGGTCGCGTCGTGCCCCGGCTGGCGCACGAGATTGCCCGAGATTTCGATCTTGCGCTCGTCGGCGAGCTCGCGCAGGAGCGCCTGGAACGCCTCCGCGGGCAACTGCGGCGTGAGCCGGCTCCGCAGCGCGGCCGTGTCCATGCCCACTGCCTGCGGCTGGGCGCCGTGGAAATCGCGTATTGCACCGGGCACCGCCCCGCGCAGGCTGTCGCGCCGCGCCCTCGTGATACCGGTGCGGGCTTCCTTGCCGAGCACGGCGACGCCCGCCGCGGCATAGAGCGCGTTGAGGCGCTCCGGCATGAGGTTGAAGGTCCGCTCGAAGCGCGCGAGGTCCACACCCCGGTTCTCGTCCTTGAGCAG
>JBOIEM010000015.1:0-8576 GCA_050741115.1 Burkholderiales bacterium | reverse complement strand
CCGCAAATCTCTGGCGCGTGCACTGGTACAACGACGAAGCGCGCACCGGCCGTGCCAATGTTCCCGGTCATGTCGTGCTGCCCGAGGCGCTCACCGGCGTGAAGGCGAAGATCGTCGTCGCGCTCGGGCGGCGCTTCCCCATGATCGCCGCCCACAAGGTCCTGGCCGCCTACGGCTGCCTCGTCCCCCGGCTCGTGACGGGCCTTTTCGATCCCACGCGCCACAAGGCGATATGGCCGTCGACCGGCAACTATTGCCGCGGCGGGGTCGCGATCTCTCGCACGCTCGGCTGTCGCGGCGTCGCCGTGCTTCCGGCCGGCATGAGCAGGGAACGCTTCGACTGGCTCGAGCACTGGGTGAGCGACCGCTCGGACATTATCCGCACGCCCGGCACCGAGAGCAACGTCAAGGAGATCTACGACAAGTGCGCCGAGCTCGCCCGCGACGGCGACAACGTGATCCTCAACCAGTTCTCCGAGTTCGGCAATTACCTGGTGCACTACTACTGCACGGGCCGCGCGCTCGACCGCATCTATGCAGAGCTGCGCCGAGGGTCGCCGGCACTGCGCTTGTCCGCCTTCGTTGCCGCAACCGGCTCCGCGGGAACCATCGCCGCGGGAGACTACCTCAAGGCAGCCCACGGCTCGAAGATCGCGGCGGTCGAAGCAATCGAATGCCCGACGATGCTGTACAACGGCTATGGCGAGCATAACATCCAGGGCATAGGCGACAAGCACATTCCGCTCATCCACAACGTGATGAACACCGACGTCGTCGTCGGCGTATCGGACCGCAGCTCGGACGCGCTCAACCTGCTCTTCAACGACGCCGTCGGCCGCGCCTACCTCGACAAGCGGCACAAGCTCGATCCGGCGCTGGTGAAGGCGCTCGTCGACATCGGCCTGTCCGGCAACGCCAACATCGTGGCGGCGATCAAGATCGCCAAGCGCCTCGAACTCGGGGCATCCGATGCAATCATCACGATCGCGACGGACGGCGCAGCGCTCTACGACAGCGAGCGTCGGTCCTTTCTCGCGCGCAACTACCCGAAAGGCTTCGACGAAGTGCACGCCGGCGAGATCTTCGGGCACCACCTCCAGGCAATCACGGACGACCATGTGATCGAGCTCACGCACGTCGACCGGCGGCGCATCTTCAACCTGGGCTACTACACCTGGGTCGAGCAGCAGGGCGTATCGGTGGCGGACTTCGACCGGCGCAGGGACCCCGCGTTCTGGTCGGAGATCCAGGCGTCGATCCCCGCCTGGGACCGCCTCATCGCGGATTTCAACGAAGACAGCGAGGCGGTTTGCGCGGCTTAGCGCGCACCTGCCGATCCTGGCCGAGGACGCGTGGAGGCCACCGGTGAGCCAACCTTATCTTGAACTTCGGCGCAAGCTCACCGAGCGCGACCGAAGTCTCCACGAGAAGGTCGTCTCCCTCGAGAAAGCCGCGTCGCTGATCGGGGACGGCGAAACCGTCGGTATCGGCGGCAGCACATTGTCCCGCACGCCGATGGCGATGATCTGGGCGCTGATCCGCGCCCGCAAGAAGCAGCTTTCGTGCTCGCGCGGCATCGTCTCCAGCGAGGGCGATCTGCTGCTGTCCTCCGGCGCCTGCGATCACATCGTAACGAGCTGGTTCAGCCAGGGCATCGTCTGGGGCATCTCGAAAGTGATGCGCCATCATGTCGAGAGCGGCAAGGCGCGCTTCGACGAGTGGAGCCACCTGGCGATGGGCTTGCGGTTCAAGGCTGGCGCGATGGGCGTGCCTTTCCTGCCGATACGCTCGATGCTCGGGTCGGACGTCCTTCGGCAGCGACCAGAGGCCCGCCAGATCGATTGTCCCTTCACCGGCGAGAAGCTCCTGCTCGTTCCGGCGCTCAATCCCGACGTCGCGTTGATCCATGTCCAGCGCTGCGACCCGTACGGCAACGCGCAGATGGACGGCCTGCAGTTCATGGACATCGACCTCGCGATGGCCGCGAACAGGGTCATTCTTACCACGGAGCGCGTCGTTTCCAACGACCAGATCCGACGCACCCCGGACCAGACGAAGATCCCGTTCTTCACCGTCGAGGCCGTCGTGGAAGTGCCCTTTGGCTGCGCTCCGCATGAATGCGGCGGAGTCTATGAGCCGCTCTACGAGCACATGAATGACTACACTTCGCTCGTCAACAAAAGCCCGGTCGAAGGGATGCAGGAATATCTCGATCGCTACGTCTACGGCCCGGCGTCCTGGGTCGACTATCTCGCTTTGCTGGGGCTCGCTGCCCTGCTGGATGCCGCGCGGCGCGGCAGGAGCATCTCGAATGCATAGTCGCGGGAATTACACCCCCAGCGAGCTACTCGCGGTCATGAGCTCCAGGCTCCTGAAGGACGGACAGGTCGTGTTCGGCGGCGTCGGCATTCCCCTTCTCTCGGCGACGCTCGCTCAGGGTCTGCACTGCCCGGGACTCACGATTCTCTTCGAAGGCGGCGTCATCGGCCCCATCATCGAGCCGGGCAAGCTTCCTCCGTCCACCAACGAGCAGCGGTGCACCAAACGCGCAAACATGGTGCTCGGCAGCGCCGACGTACTGCTTCTGCTGCAGCGGGGCTATGTCGATATCGGCTTCATGGGCGGCGCGCAGATCGATCAGTTCGGAAACCTGAACTCGTCGTTCATCGGAGACCCGGCCCGACCCAAGACGCGCCTTCCCGGCACGGGTGGCGGCAACGACATCGCGAGCCTCGCCCAGATGATCGTCGCGATGAAGCGCGAAAAACGCCGCTTCGTCGAAAGCGTCGACTTCGTGACGAGCCCGGGATTCCTGCGCGGCGGCACTACACGGCGGGACAGCGGCCTTCCCACCGGCGGCACGTACCGGGTCGTGACGGACCTTGGAATCTTCGGCTTCGAGGACGAAACGAAGCGCATGAAGATCCTCGCACTCCATCCCGGCGTCACCTTGGCGCAGGTGCAGGATAACACCGGGTTCCAGCTCGTCACCGGGCCCGATATAGGAGTGACGGAGCCTCCGGCGGAGCGTGAGCTCGAGTTTCTGCGCAGGCTCGACCCCGAGCGGCTCTACACGGCCTAGCGCACGAAGCTTGGGGAACATCGTGACCTATCAACGGTAATCCAGGAGGACCCGCATGCCCGGTTTGCACAATACGTTCGGAATCACCGTTCGCAACTTTACCGCCTATCCGGAGATGCCGGATGCCAGGGCGCTCGTCGATTACGGCGTCAGGATGGAAGAGATGGGCTTCGACTCGCTGTGGGTCTGGGACCACATCCTGCTCGGCGTTGAGCCGAGTTTTCCGATCGTTGACTCGCTCACGCTGCTGTCCGCGGTCGCCGCACGCACGAAGAAGATCAAACTCTCGACCGGAATCCTGGTGCTTCCGCTGCGCAATCCCGTGATACTGGCCAAGCAACTGGCAAGCATGGATCAACTCTCGGGCGGCCGTCTGCTCTTGGCCATGGCCGCAGGCTGGTACAAGCGCGAGTTCGATGCCGTGGGCGTACCCTTCGAGCAGCGCGGCAAGATCATGGACGAGAACCTCGAGATCCTGAAGCGCTTCTGGACCGAGGATATGGTTAAGGGCGAGTGGACCCATCACAAGATCCCTGCCGGCGTGATGTATCCGAAGCCGGTGCAAAAGCCGCGCCCGCCGCTCCTGATCGGCGGCTATGTCGATCGCGTGCTCAAGCGGGCGGGAGTCGCTGGCGACGGTTGGCTCACCTATTTTTACCGGCCCGAGAGCTTCGCCAAGTCATGGGCGAAGGTTCGTGACTTCGCGAAGGAAGCCGGCAAGGACCCCGATACGCTCATGAACGGCGCGCAGCTACCCATCATGATCGGCAAATCCCGCGCCGCGGTCGAAAGCAAGATGATGGAATGGCTCGGCAAGGAATGGGACTATGCGGCCTGGAGCGACTCGACTAAAGACAGTGCCATCATCGGCACGGTTGATGAGTGCGTCGCGCAGCTCAAGGAGCACCTCGCGGTCGGAGTGCAGAAGCTCATCTTCGTGCCCTACAAGTACGAGATGAGCCAGATCGAAATCATCGCCAACGAGATCATCCCGCGGCTCAAGGCGTTCCAAGTGTGACGCGCGCCTTCCCGCCCGGCGCTTGCTCCTGCCGTGATCGCTTGAACAACGCCGTATGTGACGAGCGCTGGTTATGGTCATGACGTCGGTTTCCCCATTGCATATGGCTGGATTTTTGACCAGACGCTGGCGGCAAGCGCGGCTGCCGACCCGCTTTACGACCCGCAGATGCTTCGGTTGAAAGTCTAAGGGGAATTTATGCGCACCATCCTTGATGCCATCGGCTCAACACCACTGATTCGCATTGATGGTATTTGGATCAAGTTGGAATTCCTTAATCCATCGGGATCCATCAAGGCACGCATCGCGAAATACATGATCGAACGCGCCGAGAAGGAAGGGCTCCTAAAGCCGGGCGACACGATCGTAGAGGCGAGCAGCGGCAATACTGGTAACGCGATGAGCATGGTGGCCGCGGTCAAGAGCTACAAGATGCTGGTCATAATGCCAAATGGCATGAGCCGTGAACGCACCGCGATCTCGCGTGCCTTCGGTGCTGAAGTGCGCACCATCGGTGATTTCCATGTCCATGATGCGCTCGCCGAAGTTCGCCGGCTTGGCAATCTGCCTGGTTACTTTGCTCCACAACAATTCGATAATGAGTGGAATGTCGACGAGAACCGAGAGTGGTTAGCGCAAGAGATCCTCGCGCAACTACCTGCGGGCGTGCTCCCTGATGTGGTTATCGGCGGCGTTGGTACCGGCGGCACCATCATCGGCGTAGGTCAGGCGTTCAAGGCAGTTAACCCGGCGTGCAAGGTTGTCGCTCTTGAACCGAGTGAGTCGTGCACGATTCTGTGCGGCGAGATCGGGAAGCACCTGATCGAGGGGATCGCCGATGGGTTTGTACCCGGCATTATTCAACGCCATCGAGCCCTCCTGGATGACGTCATTGCGGTCGAGTCCGAAGACGCCGTGCGGGAGATGCGCCGGCTGGCACGTGAGCACGGCATCTTCGTCGGACCCTCGTCGGGTGCGCACCTGATCGGGGCGCGAGAATTGCGCGATCGGTATGAGGTCGAGAACGTCGTCACGTTCTTCTGCGATGAGGGGGAGAAGTACATAAATGACTACTGGCTCTCATAGGAGTCACAACCTTCTTCCTGAGCACCCCGATGTCCGCGCGCGAGACGCGGCGCCTGCCGCTGCCCGGCGACCGAATGATCGATTTCGATCCAGTGCAAGATATCGTCTTCGACGCGGCGGTAACGTTGCCTCGCCATTCCAATGGGTTGAAACTATCCGCAATCGATGCGGCTGGACGGTCGCTGGCGGAAGACGTCTGGTATTCCGTTGGCGGCGGCTTCATCGTTCGAGAAGGCGAAGATCCCCGGCGACGGCGTCGTCACCGACTGGCTGTTGTGGCTGTTCATCCTGAATCGTCCGCCGGCCGGCATCGCTGGCTTGTCCATCATGGCGGTGCCGGCGCTGGGCGTGCTGTTCTCGCTGCTGCAGCTCGCGGAGCGTCCGGGCACCGTCGAACTCGCCGGCATGCTGCTGATCGGGGCGAGCCTCGCGCTGCTGTCATGGCGGGCGCTGCGCGGGGAACATCGCGTCGAGCCGCAAGCGGGGCAGGAGTGAATTGAGGGATGAAGCAAAGCGAATCGCATTTTCATACCATCCGCGGGCTGCGCTATCACGTGCGCATCTGGGGTGATTCCGGAGCGCCGCAGCTCTTTCTGCTGCACGGCTGGATGGACGTCTCCGCGTCATTCCAGTTCCTGATGGACGGCTTCGCGCGCGGGTGGTGCGCGATCGCCCCCGACTGGCGCGGCTTCGGCTTGAGCGAGTGGTCGCGCGAGGGCTACTGGTTTCCCGACTATTACGCCGACCTGGAGGCGCTCCTCGACCGCTACCAGCCGGATGGGCCGGTGCGTATCGTCGGCCACAGCATGGGCGGCGTCATCGGCTCCATCTACGCCGGCATTCGCCCGGACCGCGTTGCGCGGCTGGTCTCGCTCGAAGGGCTGGGACTGGCGCGGCATCCGCCCGACCAGGCGCCGCTGCGCTACGCGCACTGGCTGGGTCAGTTGATGGACGCGCCGGGCTTCAAGCCGTACCGGTCCTTCGAGGAGGTTGCTGCGCGCCTGCGGAAGAAGAATCCCCGGCTGGCGGCGGAACGGGCGGCGTTCCTCGCGCGGCACTGGGCGAAGCGGCTCGACTCGGGAGAAGTCGTGCTGGCGAGCGATCCGCGGCACAAGATCGTCAATCCCTACCTGTTCCGGATCGAGGAGGCGATCGCCTGCTGGAGGCGGGTCACCGCGCCCGTGCTGCTCGTCTCGGGCAAGCAATCGGACATGCACGCGCGCATGAAGGACGCCCCGGAGCAACTGGCCGAGCGCACGGGCGCCTTCCGCAACCGCCGCGAGATCGAGCTCGAGGACGCCGGCCACATGATGCATCACGACCAGCCCGAGCAGCTGGCGCGCATCATCGAGGACTTTTTTTACCCCTTGGACGGCGGGACGTAGCGCGGCCGCGTCAGCGCCTCGGGGCGCAGGATCTCGTCCAGCTGCTCCCGGCTGAGCAGTCCTTTCTCCAGCACCAGCGCGTAGATGCTCTTGCCCGTCGCGTGCGCTTCCTGCGCCACCTGCGTCGCATTGGCGTAGCCGATGTACGGATTGAGCGCGGTCACGATGCCGATCGAGTTCTCCACGGTGCGGCGCAGGTGGTCGCGATTGGCGGTGATGCCGGTCACGCAGCGGGCGCGCAGAGTGTCGCAGCCGTTGCGTAGATGCATGATGCTCTTGAACAGGCTGTGGGCGATGATCGGCTCGAAGGCGTTCAGTTGCAGCTGGCCGGCCTCGGCCGCGAACGACACCGTCACGTCGTTGCCGATCACCTCGAACGCGATCTGGTTGAACACTTCCGGAATCACCGGGTTCACCTTGCCCGGCATGATCGAGGAGCCCGCCTGCACCGCCGGCAGGTTGATCTCGTTCAGCCCCGCGCGTGGGCCGGAGGACAGCAGGCGCAGGTCGTTGCAGGTCTTGGACAGCTTCACCGCGACGCGCTTCAGCACGCCGGAGAGCTGGACGAAAGCGCCGGCATCCTGGGTCGCTTCCACCAGGTTGGGCGCGGTGACGAGGGCGATGCCGGTGATGTCGGCGAGCTTGCGGCATGCGAGCGGAGCGTAGTCCGGGTGCGCGGTGATACCGGTGCCGATCGCGGTCGCGCCGAGGTTGATCTCGTGGATGAGCAGCACCGCCTCCTTCAGCCGCTGCTCGTCCTCTTCGAGCATCACGGCATAAGTGGAGAATTCCTGGCCGAGCGTCATCGGCACCGCCTCCTGGAGCTGGGTGCGGCCCATCTTGAGCACGTCCGTGAACTCGGCCGCCTTGGCGGCAAAGGCGCCGCGCAATTCCGCCATCGCCGCCGTCAGCCGCTGGATCCCGAAATGCAGCGCGACCTTCACGGCGGTGGGATAGACATCGTTCGTGCTCTGGCTCATGTTGACGTGGTCGAGCGGATGCAGGAAGGCGTAGTCGCCCCGCCTGCGGCCGGCCAGCTCGAGCGCGCGGTTGGCGATCACCTCGTTTGCGTTCATGTTGGTCGAGGTGCCGGCGCCGCCCTGGATCACGTCCACGACGAACTGCTCGAGCAGGGCGCCGTCGCGAATCTCCTGGCACGCCTTGAGAATCGCCTGCGCCCGCTCGTCGTCGAGCAGCCCGAGCTCGTTGTTGGCGAGCGCCGCCGCGAGCTTCACGCAGGCGAGCGCGCTGACCAGTTCGGGATAGATCGAAATGGCGGTGCCCGTGATGGGAAAGTTCTCGAGCGCCCTCAGGGTGTGCACCCCGTAATACGCGCTCGACGGGACTGCCCGGTCGCCGAGCAGGTCGTGCTCGTAACGCACCGCGTCGCTGGACATGGCATCTCCTCCGGCAAACCGAATGGGGGCCGTAACCGCTAATGATAGGCAGTTTAGTTGGCCGTTCCGCCACCCGGAGGAGCGGCCGCACTCCGCGCGGCGGCGCCCGCGCGCTGGACAAGGCGCAGCCGATGGGCTAGATTGAATCGCCGCTGCAAGCACAATACGCTTCGCAAACCAAGGAGTTGACGCCTAGGGGGCCCGCCATGAAACGATTCGCAACTTTGTTCGCCACGCTGATTGCCGCGGGCGCCATCGCCGGCGCCGCGAATGCCCAGCAACTTACCGGCACGCTCCAGAAGATCAAGGACACCGGCACCATCACCGTCGGCCATCGGGACGTCTCGATCCCGTTCTCCTACTACGACGACAAGCAGCGGGCAGTGGGCTACGCGATCGACATCTGCATGCGCATCGTCGACGCGGTCAAGGCCCACCTCAAGCTGGCGAAGATCGACGTCAAGTACAACCCCGTGACCTCGGCCACCCGCATCCCGCTGATGGCGAACGGCACGATCGACCTCGAATGCGGCTCGACCACCAACAACCTCGAGCGCCAGAAGCAGGTTGCGTTCACCATCACGCACTTCGTGACTGCGAATCGCTAC
>JBOIEM010000014.1:0-7932 GCA_050741115.1 Burkholderiales bacterium | reverse complement strand
ACCACATTATGATGCAAAGCAACAGAAAACGCTTGCATTAAGGCCGGGTTTCTGGGAAAATGTGTTTGCGTTGCCGTCTCACAGGCGGTGGCGCATTCCTCCAAAACCTCCTCCTTTGGTGGACCTTTAAGCGCAACCTCTTCAGGTTGCGCTTTTTTTTGCCGCGGTATGTCAGCCCGCCCTGCTTTCCAGCGTGGAAAGGGCACTGAGCCAGCCGCAGTTGATGCGGCGCAATATGCGCGTGCTCGGGAGGAACTGCCGTAGGTTTCGGTGAGTCCTCGCGCGAGAATCAGGCCGCCCTTCGTTGCGGTGGCGCCCAGGATGTGCAGCGAGAACGAGTGTGCGCTGATGATCCCCGAGATGGGCCGCCAGACGATGGCGCGCGCTGAGCGGCTGCAGCTCCGTGCGCTCCAACGCGTGCAGCCCAACCGGCGCCCCGCGTCCGGTTGGGCGGTTTGTTATACTCGCCCGCTTCCGTGCCGCAATGGCCGGAGAACACGGTTCTGAAATGAAAATCCACGAGTATCAGGGCAAGGAAATCCTGCGCAAGTACGGCGTCGCGACACCGCGCGGATTTCCGTGCTTCAGCGTGGATGACGCGGTGGAAGCGGCGCGGAAGCTCGGCGGCAGCACGTGGGTCGTCAAAGCGCAGATTCACGCTGGCGGCCGCGGCAAGGGCGGCGGGGTCAAGTTGGCGAAATCACTCGATGAAGTCAAGCAGTACGCCGGCCAGATTCTCGGCATGCAGCTGAAGACGCACCAGACCGGCCCCCAGGGCCAGAAAGTGCGCCGCCTCCTGATCGAGGAAGGCGCCGACATCAAGAAGGAGCTCTACCTCGGGATGGTGGTGGACCGCGGCTCGCAGCGCGTGGCGCTGATGGCCTCCAGCGAAGGCGGCATGGACATCGAGGAAGTCGCGGCGAAGACCCCGGAGAAGATACACAAGGTCGTCATCAAGGACCCCTTCAAGGGGCTTGCCGACAAGGACGCCGAGGACATCGCGCGCAAGATCGGCGTGCCGCATGACAGCGTTCCGCAGGCGCGCGAGCTGCTGAAGGCGTTGTACAAGGCATTCGATGACACCGATGCGTCGCTCGCGGAGATCAACCCGCTGATTCTGACCGGCGACGGCAAGGTCGTGGCGCTCGACGCCAAGATGAACTTCGACGACAACGCGCTGTTCCGCCACCCCGAGATCGTCGCGATGCGCGACCTCGACGAGGAGGACCCCGCCGAGGTCGAGGCCTCCAAGTTCGATCTCTCCTATATCTCGCTCGACGGGAACATCGGCTGTCTCGTGAACGGCGCCGGGCTCGCCATGGCCACGATGGATATCATCAAGCTCTACGGCGGCAATCCCGCCAACTTCCTCGACGTCGGCGGCGGCGCTTCCACCGAGAAGGTGACCGAAGCGTTCAAGATCATGCTGAAGAACCGCAATCTCAAGGCGATCCTGGTGAATATCTTCGGCGGCATCATGAAATGCGACGTCATCGCCGAGGGCGTAGTCGCCGCGGCGCGCCAGGTGAGCCTCAAGGTGCCCCTGGTGGTGCGGCTCGAAGGCACGAACGTGGACCTGGGCAAGAAGATCCTGGCGACCTCGGGATTGCCCATCATCTCCGCCAACAACATGGCGGACGCCGCGCAGAAGGTGGTGGCCGCGGCCCAAGGCAAATAGCCCTTGCCGAGCCTGCCGGAGTAACCACTTACTTCCCGATTACGGACGCAAAATGAGCATCCTGATCAACAAGAGCACCCGGGTGATGACCCAAGGCATCACCGGCAAGACCGGCCAATTCCACACCAAGATGGGGAAGGAATACGCCAATGGCAGGAACAGCTATGTCGCCGGGGTGACACCGAAGAAGGGTGGCCAGAGTTTCGAGGGCATCCCGATCTTCGAGACGGTGCGGGAGGCGAAGGAGAGGACCGGGGCCACGGTCTCGGTGATCTACGTGCCACCGCCCTACGCCGCGGCGGCGATCGACGAGGCGGCGGACGCGGGGCTCGAGCTCGTGATCTGCATCACCGAGGGCATCCCGGTGCGCGACATGATCCGCACGCACTTCAAGATGCAGGGCAAAAAGACGCTGCTGGTCGGGCCGAACTGCCCCGGCGTCATCACGCCGGATGAGATCAAGATCGGCATCATGCCGGGCCACATCCACAAGAAGGGGCCGGTCGGCGTGGTCTCGCGCTCGGGCACCCTGACCTACGAGGCGGTCGGGCAGCTGATGGAGCAGGGGCTCGGCCAGTCCAGCTGTGTCGGCATCGGCGGCGACCCGGTCAACGGTTTGAAGCACGTGGACGTGTTGAAGATGTTCAACGACGATCCCCAGACCGAGGCCGTCGTGATGGTGGGGGAGATCGGCGGCACCAACGAGGAAGAGGCGGCGCGCTGGGTCAAGAGCAACATGAAAAAGCCCGTCGTGGGCTTCATCGCCGGCGTTACCGCGCCGCCCGGCAAGCGGATGGGCCATGCGGGCGCCATCGTCTCCGGCGGCAAGGGCACGGCCGCGGAGAAACTGGCCGTGATGGAGGAATGCGGGATCAAGGTGACACGAAATCCCGCCGAAATTGGAAAGCTTCTGAAATCGGTGCTCAGGTGAGGGTGAGCCGGGAATTCCATCCCTCATCCCTTCCCCTTCTCCCAAGTGGAGAAGGGAAGCTCGAGCCACCCCTCTCCGCTCGGGAGAGGGGTGGGGGTGAGGGGATTGAGCATTGCTCCGAGCCGGCGAACGCCCAACTCGATGCAGCGAGTTGGGCCGGGCGGAGTGCATGACAGGCGGCTTCGTGAAGAAGAAATCCGGCGGCGACACGCGAGCCCAGCCCAAGGGCCGCGCGGTCGAGCCGCAGGCGCTCGCTGACGTCAGGGCGCTGCTGGAAAACGAGCCGCGGCGGCGCGATCTGCTGGTCGAACACCTGCATCGGATCCAGGACCGCTACGGGCACATCTCGGCGCGCCACCTCGTTGCGCTCGCGCGCGAGATGCGCCTTGCCACGACCGAGGTCTACGAGGTCGCGACGTTCTACCACCATTTCGACGTCGTCAAGGAAGGCGACGCGCTGCCCCCGCCGCTCACGGTCCGGGTGTGCGATTCGCTTTCCTGCGAGCTGGCGGGCGCGCGCGGCCTGATCGAGGAGCTCAGGGGCGCGCTGGGCGCGGGCGTGCGGGTGATTACGGCGCCGTGCGTCGGCCGCTGCGAGCAGGCGCCGGTCGCGGTCGTGGGACAGAACCCGGTGGCGCAGGCGACGGCGCAGAAGGTGAAGCCGCTGGTGGCGGCGGGGAAGACGAGGTGTCCGGTCGCGAACTACACGAGCTACGCGGAATACCGCAGGGGGGGCGGCTACCGAATCGCCGCCGAGTGCCTCGCGGGGCGGCGCGACGCCGAGACCATCATGAAGACTCTCGAGGATTCGGCCCTGCGCGGGCTCGGCGGCGCGGGCTTCCCGGCGGGGCGCAAGTGGCGGATCGTGCGGGCGGAGAAGGCGCCGCGGCTGCTCGCGATCAACATCGACGAAGGCGAGCCGGGGACCTTCAAGGACCGCTATTACCTCGAGCGCGACCCGCACCGGTTTCTCGAAGGCGCGATCATTGCCGCCTGGACGGTGCAGATCGCGGAAGTCTACATCTATCTGCGCGACGAGTACGCCGGCTGCCGGGAGATCCTCGAGCGCGAGCTGAAGGCGCTGCAGGCCGATCCCCCGTGCCCGCTGCCGCCGATCGTTCTCCGCCGCGGCGCGGGCGCCTACATCTGCGGCGAG
The DNA here is from genome assembly GCA_050741115.1 of Burkholderiales bacterium. Taxonomy (GTDB): domain Bacteria; phylum Pseudomonadota; class Gammaproteobacteria; order Burkholderiales; family SG8-41; genus SG8-41. Next base: position 4,167 of record JBOIEM010000014.1, on the reverse strand, counting down.
GAATCCGCCATGATCGAGTCGATCGAGGGCAAGCGCGGCATGCCGCGGCTGCGGCCGCCCTACGTCGCGCAGGTGGGGCTGTTCGGCTACCCCACCCTTGAGCACAACATGGAGACGCTGCAATGGGTGCGCGAGATCCTGGAGAAAGGCGCGGACTGGTTCGCCTCCCAGGGCCGGCACGGCCGCAAGGGGCTGCGATCGTTCTCGGTATCGGGACGCGTGAGGAAGCCGGGCGTGCGTCTCGCGCCCGCCGGCATCACCGTTAAGGAGCTGATCGAGGAGTACTGCGGCGGGATGCTGCCTGGCCACCGGTTCTACGCCTATCTCCCCGGCGGCGCCTCGGGCGGTATCCTGCCGGCCTCCATGGGCGACATCCCGCTCGACTTCGACACGCTCAACCAGTACGGCTGCTTCATCGGCTCGGCTGCGGTCATGATCCTGTCGGACCAGGACAAGGCGCGCGCGGCGGCCGCCAACGTGATGAAGTTCTTCGCAGAGGAATCGTGCGGTCAGTGCACGCCGTGCCGGGTTGGCACCGCCAAGGCCCTCGGGCTCATGGAAAAGCCGCACTGGGACCGGGGCCTGCTCGAGGAACTTTCGGTCGCGATGGCGGACGCATCAATATGCGGGCTGGGGCAGGCGGCGCCGAACCCGATACGTAGCGTGGTTAAGTACTTTCCGAAGGAGATCGAGTGAAGCGGGAGGCCGGAGGCGAACGATGACTGCGATTACCAAGGACGAGCGGGCGGCGATGCCGGTCGAGTTCAAGTTGAACGGCAGGGACGTGGTCGGCTACGCAACCGAGACCCTCATCCAGACCGCGAAGCGCCACGGCGTTGAGATCCCGTACCTGTGCTACAAGGAGGGTTACCGTCCTGACGGTAACTGCCGCGCCTGCATGGTCGAGATCAAGGGCGAGCGCGTGCTCGCCCCCTCGTGCTGCCGCAAGCCGGCCCCGGGGATGGAGGTGTTCACCGACAACGCGCGCTCCCTCGCTTCCCAAAAGATGGTGCTGGAGCTGCTCCTCTCCGACATGCCGCAGGAGCGCCACACGCTCGATTCCGAGCTCGACCGTTGGGCGAAGAAGCTCAAGGTCGGAAGACCGCGCTTCCCCGCGCGCCACCAGCCGCGACCGGACCTCTCGCACTACGGCATCGCGGTCAAGCTGGACTCGTGCATCCAGTGCACGCGGTGCGTTCGCGCCTGCCGCGAGGAGCAGGTGAACGACGTCATCGGCTACGCGTTCCGCGGCGAGCATTCCAAGATCGTGTTCGATCTCGACGACCCGATGGGCGAGTCGACCTGCGTCGCGTGCGGCGAGTGCGTGCAGGCCTGCCCCACCGGCGCGCTCATGCCGGCGCGCGGCGTGGGCATGGTGAAGCCCGACAAGCAGGTGCAATCGGTATGCCCGTACTGCGGCGTCGGCTGCCAGCTGACTTACCAGATCAAGGACAACAAGATCCTCTACGTCGATGGCGCCGACGGCCCTTCCAACCACGGGCGGCTGTGCGTCAAAGGCCGCTACGGGTTCGACTACGTGCACCACAAGCAGCGGCTCACGAAGCCCCTCATCCGCAAGCCGGGCGTGCCGAAGCACGCGGACTTCACGATGGATCCCGCGAAACCCCTCGAGCATTTCCGCGAGACGACCTGGGAAGAAGCGCTCGACCTTGCCGCAGGCAAGCTCAAAGAGATTCGGGACCAATACGGAAAAATTGCGCTCGCCGGCTTCGGCTCGGCCAAGGGCACCAACGAGGAGGCGTATCTGTTCCAGAAGATGGTGCGCACGGGCTTCGGCTCGAACAACGTGGACCACTGCACGCGGCTGTGCCATGCCTCCTCGGTGGTGGCGCTGCTCGAAGGCATCGGCTCAGGCGCGGTGTCGAACCAGGTCAGCGATGTGATGCAGGCCGAGGTGGTCTTTCTGATCGGCGCCAACCCGACGTCGAATCACCCGGTCGCGGCAACCTGGATCAAGAACGCGGCTAAGAAAGGCGCCAAGTTGATCGTCGTCGATCCGCGCCGCTCTGACCTCTCGCGCCATGCGACCACCTTCCTGCAATTCAAGCCCGACACCGACGTCGCGCTGCTGAACGCCATGATGCACACCATCGTGAAGGAGGGACTCGTCAACGAGGATTTCATCAGGAACCGCACGACCGGCTACGAAGAGCTGAAGAAGAACGTCGCCGGCTACAGCCCGGAGGCGATGGCGCCGGTGTGCGGCATCCCCGCCGAGACCATCAAGGAGGTGGCGCGGCTCTACGCCCGGTCGAAGGCCTCGATGATACTGTGGGGCATGGGCATATCCCAGCACGTGCACGGTACGGACAACGCGCGGTGTCTCATCGCGCTGTGCCTGATGACCGGCCAAGTGGGACGCCCCGGAACGGGACTGCACCCGCTGCGCGGGCAGAACAACGTGCAGGGCGCTTCCGACTCGGGGTTGATCCCAATGGTGTTCCCGGATTATCAACGCGTCGACAACAGCGAGGCGCGCGCGCGCTTCGAGAAGCTGTGGGGCGCCACGCTCGATCCCAAGCCCGGGCTCACCGTGGTCGAGATCATGGACGCGGTGCATGCCGGGCAAATCCGCGGCATGTACGTCATGGGCGAAAATCCGGCGATGTCGGACCCCGAAGTGCACCACGCGCGCGAGGCGCTCGCCAAGCTCGACTGGCTGGTGGTGCAGGAGATATTCCTGACGGAAACCTGCTATCTCGCCGACATCATCCTGCCCGCTACCGCGTGGCCGGAGAAAGTCGGGACCGTGACCAACACCGACCGCATGGTGCAGCTCGGACGCCAGGCGCTCGATGCACCGGGCGAAGCCAAGCCCGATCTCTGGATTATTCAGGAGATTGCCCGCCGCCTCGGGCTCGACTGGAACTACGGAGGGGCGGCGGACGTGTTCAACGAGATGCGGAAAGCCATGCCCTCGATCGCCGGCATTACCTGGGAGCGGCTCGAGCGGGAGAGTTGCGTCACCTATCCGTGCGAAAAGGAAGGCGATCCCGGCCAGCCGGTGGTGTTTACGGATAACTTCCCGACCCCGACCGGGCGCGGCAAGTTCGTGCCGGCCGACATCATTCCCGCCAACGAGCGTCCCGACCAGAAATACCCGTTCGTGCTCATCACCGGGCGCCAGCTCGAGCACTGGCACACCGGCGCGATCACGCGGCGCGCGGCGGTGCTCGACGCGATCGAGCCCGAGCCGGTCGCCTCGATGCATCCGCTCGACTTGGATGCAATCGGCGCCAAACCCGGCGACGTAATCACCGTGGAGTCGCGGCGCGGCATCATCTCGCTCTACGCGCGCGCCGACGACGGCACGCCGCGCGGCGCGGTGTTCGTCCCGTTCTGCTTTTACGAAGCGGCGGCGAACCTGCTCACCAACCCGGCGCTCGACCCCTTCGGCAAGATCCCGGAGTTCAAGTACTGCGCGGTGAAGGTGATGCGCGGTGGGGAGCTGACGCCGCGCACGAGCTTCGGCGGCGGCCAGGCGCTCGCGCAGCTTGATGTTGCGTAACCAAACATCTCACCGTAGAGACGCAAAGGCGCAAAGGTAACGCAAAGAAGAAATACCGGCCTTCAGGGCCGTCCGCCGATTCGTACCAAGACACGTTTTACGAAGACTTTGCGTCTTTGCGCCTCTGCGGTTCAAATCATCAGGAGAGGATAACAACATGCCGTTGTCCGACATTGAAATTGCGCAGCGGGCGAAGATGCTGCGCATCAACAAGGTCGCCGAAAAGCTCGGCATCCCCGAGGAGCATCTCGAGCCCTATGGGCACGACAAGGCCAAGGTGTCGCTTGAGTATGTCGACAGCCTGAAGGGCAAGAAAGACGGCAAGCTGATCCTGGTGACGGCGATCACGCCCACGCCCGCGGGCGAAGGCAAAACCACGACGACCGTGGGGCTCGGCGACGCGCTCAACCGCATCGGCAGGAAAGCGATCATCTGCCTGCGCGAGCCCTCGCTCGGGCCGGTGTTCGGCATGAAGGGCGGCGCCGCCGGCGGCGGTTATGCCCAGGTCGTTCCGATGGAGGACATCAATCTGCACTTCACCGGCGATTTCAATGCGATCGCGCTCGCCAACAATCTGCTGGCCGCGGCGATAGACAACCACATCCATCATGGCAACGAGCTGGGGCTGGACGTGCGGC
>JBOIEM010000013.1:0-6182 GCA_050741115.1 Burkholderiales bacterium | reverse complement strand
GTTCTGGATCGGCGCGCGCGTCGGCTTCTGCTTCATGCCCGGCTCGAATCCGCCGCCCTGGATCATGAACCCGCTGATGACTCGGTGGAAGAGGGTGTTGCCGAAATGACCGCTCTTCGCGTACTCGAGAAAGTTGGCGACGCTCGCGGGCGCGCGCTTCTGGTCGAGCTCGAGCGCAATGGTGCCGTAATTGGTGTGCAATTTGACCATTTTCCAGTATTGCGTGATGAGTGATGGGTGATGAGTGTCGGGCTACTTCTTGGACGCCGGCTGCTGCGCGGGCGTGAGCAGCTTGACGCTCTCGATGACGATGGGCTTCACCGGGACGTTGCGGTGTCCTGCCGTTCCCGGTCCGGTCGGGACCTCCGCGATGCGGTTGACCACGTTCATGCCCTTCACCACCTTGCCGAACACGCAGTAGCCGTAGCCTTCGTCCGTGGGAAAGCGGAAGTTGAGCGGTTCGTTGTCCGCCACGTTGATGAAGAACTGGGCGGTCGCGGAATGGGGAGCGGGCAGGCGCGCCATCGCGATCGTCCCCGGTTCATTCCTGAGGCCGTTAGCGGCTTCGTTGCGCACTGGCTTGCGCGTCGGCTTCTCGCTGAAATCCGGGCGGTGTCCGCCGCCCTGGATCATGAACCCGGGGATCACCCGGTGAAAGACGGTCCCATCGTAGTGGCGGTCGTTCACGTACTGCAGGAAATTGTCCACCGTGAGCGGCGCCTTGTCACGGTAGAGCTCAATTACCACCGTGCCCATGCTGGTCTTCATTTCGACCTGTGGATTGGCGGCGCCGGCGGCGAACGACGCCAGCAGAGAAAGTCCCGCGGCGGAGATTCTGAGCATGTCGATCGGAAGCGCGGAGCGCCGACCGATCCAGTCACGAGTCACGAGTCACCCGATGTCAGGCGGCGCCTTCGTGCAGGATGCGCCAGACGCCGTCTTCCCGGATCCAGTACTGGCGCTTGCGCATCTTCTTGACGAGGTTGCTGCTCGCGTAATCCTGGTCGAACGTCATCACCGCCACGTCGTCCCGTCCCGGCTGGAGAAAGATGCTCACACGGTCGAGCTTGACCCGGATCCAGGACTTGCCGGCATTGACCTTTTGCTTTTGCGCGGACCACCGCGCCAGGTTCATCCGCCCGTCAGAGAAGGCGGCCGCGTAGTGCGTGAGGTAGCTGTCCGTGTCGAGGTTCTCCCAGTCGCGGCGCCAGCTCTCGACCCGCTGCATGAGCTCCTCGCGCACGGCCGCGCCGACTTCAGGTGCGACCCAGTCCACGCCGTTCGCGATGATCACCGGCGTCACCCCGATCTGTATTTCCCGGGAGATCGTGGTGAAATCCTCGTTGGTGAGCGCGATGCAGCCGTTGCTTGCGAGGGGGGGCCGGCTGTAGGTGTCGGAGGGCACGCCGTGCAGCCAGATGCCGTGACCGTTGCGGCCCTCGCGTCGGTCCCACTCGTTGGGATAGCTGATCGGCAGCGCCCCCACGCCGTACTGCTCGGCCTGCTTGCCGTAGGCGGACTTCATCTGCGCGCGCGAAAGACGGCCCGTCACGTGATAGACGCCAATCGGCGTCTTGTTGTCGCCCTCGCGGAACTTGTCGATCCCGTTCTTGCCGATGCTGATGTAATAATCGGTGACGTAGCGCGCCTCGCCGTCGCGGTTCTCGAACACGTAGAGCGTGGATCGGGTTGTGTCCACGACCAGGACGTGGCGCTGCTGCGGCTGGAGCTGCACCACGGAGCTTGGCACGAGGCCGACCGGGCGTTGCTGCTGGATGCGCGCCAGCCGCGCGCGCGCTTCCGCGCGCAGTTCCTCGAGCCGGTCCGCGGGCGCGTCCCATGCGTTGCCCACCGTGGTGAGCGGCCGTGCGCGCGCGAGCAGGAGATCGCCCCGGATGAGGTGCCCGAGCCGGAAATTGGGGTAATCCCGGGTGACCTTGTCGATCTCGACGATGGCGGCGTCGAGCCGGCGGTTACCGAGCTCGTGCAGCGTCCTCGACAGCAGCGCCTCGGGCCCGCTTCCCACGTGCTGCCCGTTCAGCGATGGAGCCGGCGGAATGGCGGGCGCTGCGGTTACCGCCTCTCCCGAGCGGCCATTCATGACGAGCGCGCACGCGCCCACCGCCGCCAGCAGCAGCGCGGCGAACGCGTAGCGAAGCAGGCGCGCGTCGCGCAGGGCCGGTAGCTTCAACTGCCGACTCTCTCCAGCTGAATGAGCCACTTGTCTCCCGACTTGACCATCACCAGCGTCTTGGTGCTGGAAACGCTGAGGGCATCCGAGCGGTAATGCTGGCGAAAGGTCACCGTGACGCGGCCGCTGTCATTGAATACGACTTTGGGCGAATCGACGTCCACCCGGATCTTGCGCGGCTTGGCGATGCGCGCCTTGCGCTGGGCTTCCCAACTGCTGCGGGACTCGCCATTGGGTGTCTTGAAGTCGGCCGCGTAATGCGCGAGATAGCCCGGAACGTCGTTGTCCGACCATGCCTTTGCCCACAGGCTGACCGCGCTCAACACTTCATCCGGATTGCTCGACGGCTTGGCGGAGGGCTTGACCGGCACGGCCTTGGCCGGGGGCTTGGTCGGAGCGGGCGGCGCGGGAGCCGCTACCGGCGCGGCCACCTTGCTCTGCGACTGCTGCACCGGCGCCGGTGCTTTTTGATCGGAGGCCGCGACGGCAAGCCTGGTCGGCGCCGGTTTCGCCGCGTCCGCCTTCGGCGGTTTCGAACCGCCCACGAAGATATCCTTGATCAGGTTGAGCTTGGTCTGGAGGGGAGCGTTGCCCTTGTCGAGCTGCAGCGCCTTGTCGTAGGCCTGGCTCGCCATCTTGGCGTAGAGGTCTCCGAGGTTCTCGTGCGCGGTCGCGTAGCTCGGATGGGTGCGGATCGCCATCTCGAGCGCGGATCGCGCCTTGTCGTACTGGCCCTGCGAGGCGTAGAGCACCGCGAGATTGTTGTACGGCTCCGGCAGCTCCGGGTACTCCTGGGTGAGCTCCGTGAACACCTTGATGGCGTCGTTCGGCTTGCGTTGCTCCGCGTAGATTATCCCCTTGAGGAAGCGCCCGCGCGCGTCCGCGGGGTTGGCCTTGAGATGGGTCTCGACCCGCTCGAGCGCGCGCTCGAATTGGCCTTGCTTGAACAGTTGATTGGCGTCCTGCAGCACGTCGCGCTGTGCCGCCGCCGCAACCGCCGCGAGGAGCGCGGCGGCGAAGATCCCGAGGAGCCCGGCCAAGCGCAAGGCTGGAAGGAGCATCGTGCTATACTTTCCCGAGAATTTCAGTGGGTTAGCAAAAAAATCCTAGAAATTTTACCAAGAACCCCGGGCAATTCAAACTGCGCAATTTCGCGTCCCCGCGGGCATTCACGTGCCGTCGCGGCGGGTAGCCCCGGTGCGGAGGAGGGCGGCCCGGGCGCGGGCGTGGGCGCGCGACGGGCTGGACCATGCTGAAAATCTACAACTCCCTCGGTCGCGAAAAGCAGGAGTTCGTACCCCTGGTCGCCGGCAAGGTCCGCATGTACGTCTGCGGCATGACGGTCTACGACTACTGCCATCTCGGCCACGCGCGGGTGATGCTGGTGTTCGACGTCGTGCGCCGCTGGCTGCGCGCGCTCGGGTTCGACGTGACCTACGTGCGCAACATCACCGACATCGACGACAAGATCATCAAGCGCGCGCAGGAGAACGGCGAGGCGATCGAGGCGCTGACCGCGCGCTTCATCGCGGCGATGGACGAGGACAACGCCGCGCTCGGAATCGAGAAGCCCGACTTCGAACCGCGCGCGACCGAGCACGTGCCGGGCATGGTGAAGCTGATCGAGGCGCTCGAGCGCCGCGGCCTCGCCTACCGCGCGGGGAGCGGCGACGTAAATTTCGCGGTGCGCAAGTTTTCAGAGTACGGGAAGCTGTCCGGCAAATCGCTCGATGACCTGCGCGCGGGCGAGCGCGTCGACGTCCTGCCCGGCAAGCAGGACCCACTCGACTTCGTGCTGTGGAAGAAGGCGAAGGAGGGCGAGCCCTACTGGGAATCCGAGTGGGGCAGGGGGCGTCCCGGCTGGCACATCGAGTGCTCGGTCATGTCGAGCGCGCTCCTCGGCACCCACTTCGACATCCACGGCGGCGGGCAGGACCTGCAGTTCCCGCACCACGAGAACGAGATCGCGCAGTCGGAGGGCGCGAACCAGTCGAAATTCGTCAACTACTGGATGCACAACGGGTTCGTGCGCGTGCAGAAGGGGGAAATGAGCGAGAAGATGTCGAAGTCGCTCGGCAATTTCTTCACCGTGCGCGAGGTGCGCGCGAAATACGATTCCGAAGTGATCCGTTTCTTCGTCATTCGCGCGCACTATCGGAGCCCGATCAATTATTCCGATCAGCATCTCGATGACGCGCGGCACGCACTCACCCGGCTCTACACCGCGCTCAAGGGTTTTGACGTCGAAGCGGGCGCGATTGACTGGAAGAACCCCAATGCGGCGCGCTTCCGCGACGCGATGAACGACGATTTCAACACGCCGGAAGCGGTCGCGCTCCTGTTCGACCTCGCCAACGAGCTGAACAAGAGCCGATCGGCCACGGACGCGGCGCTGCTCAAGTCCCTCGCGGGCATTCTCGGACTGCTCCAGCGCAAGCCGGAGCGGTTCCTCCAGGCGCTCCCCGTGGGCGAGGGGCTGACCCCGCAGCGCATCGAGGCGTTGATCGCCGAGCGCGCCGCCGCAAGGAAAGCGCGCAAATTCGCCGAAGCGGACCGCATCCGCAAGGAACTGCTCGATTCGGGCATCGCGCTGGAGGACGGTTCCACGGGCACGATCTGGCGTCGGAACTGACGCGAGGTCGCGTGCTCGCCCTGCAAAGCGCTTTCGGTTTCCTCGCGATCGTCGCAATCGCCTGGCTGTTTTCCGAGGACCGCCGCGCGCTGCCGTGGCGCATCGTGGTGTCCGGCGCGCTGCTGCAGATCGTGCTCGCGGCGGCCCTCCTCAAGCTGCCGCTGTTCCGGGATCTGTTCCTTGCCTTGAACGATCTCCTCTCGGCGCTGGACCGGGCGACCCAGGAGGGGACCCGCTTCGTGTTCGGTTTCCTCGGCGGGGGACCGCAGCCGTTCGCGGAGCGACCCGGTAGCTCGAGCTTCGTTCTGGCGTTCCGCGCGTTGCCGCTGATCCTCGTCGTGAGCGCGCTGTCGGCGCTGCTGTTTCACTGGCGGGTGCTGCCCGCCCTCGTGCGCGCGTTTGCCGCGGTGCTGGAGAGGGCGATGGGGGTGGGCGGCGCGGTGGGGCTTTCCACGGCAGCCAACATCTTCGTCGGGATGGTGGAAGCGCCGCTCATCGTGCGGCCGTACCTGAAGGAGATGAGCCGGGGCGAGCTCTTCATCGTCATGACCGCCGGCATGGCCGGCATCGCGGGCACGGTGATGGCGCTCTATGCGGCGATCCTCGGCCCGGTGGTGCCGGACGCAATGGGCCACATCCTGTCGGCGTCCATCATCAGCGCGCCGGCCGCGATCCTCATTGCGGCGGTGATGGTGCCGCCACGCGGGGCGCCGACCTCGGGGCGGCTCGTCCCGCCGCAGCAGGCGCGGAGCAGCATGGACGCGGTGACGCGCGGCACGCTCGACGGGCTGCAGCTCCTGCTCGCCATCGTGGCGATGCTGATCGTGCTGATCGCGCTGGTCACCCTCGTCAACTTCGCGCTCGGCCTGCTCCCTCACTGGGAGGGCTCGCAGGTCACGCTGCAGCGCGTGCTGGGCTACGCGATGGCGCCGCTGGTGTGGCTCGCCGGCGTGCCCGCCTCCGAAGCGGTGGCGGCGGGCGCCCTGATGGGAACGAAGACCGTGCTGAACGAGTTCATCGCCTACGTAGACCTTGCGCAACTGCCGTCCGACGCGCTCGGCGCAAGAAGCCGGCTCATCATGACCTACAGCCTGTGCGGCTTCGCCAATTTCGGCAGCCTCGGCATCCTGATCGGCGGCATGGCGGCCATGGTGCCGGAGCGGCGCGATGAAATCGTCGCGCTCGGGCTGCGCTCGATTGCCGCCGGTACGCTCGCGACGCTGATGACGGGCGCGGTGATTGGGATGCTCGCTTGAGTAAGAGGGCGGACTGAATTTTCCGTCATCTCGCGTTAGCCTCCTGCATCAGCGTTTCAACGTCTTTCCTGTTTTTTCGTAGTGTTCCTGTCCAGCTTTGTTG
>JBOIEM010000012.1:0-10016 GCA_050741115.1 Burkholderiales bacterium | reverse complement strand
GATCAGCACGGCGATCGCCGCGATCAGCAGCGCGTTGTCGGCGAGCGACGAGAAGAACTGCGCCGCCATGATGATGTAGAAGCCGGAAGGCATGCGTGGCCCGCGTGGGGGTTATGCGATCGCTACGGGGACGGGTGGGATGGCTGCCGACTTATATCACACATCATGAAAATGTGGTTGAATACTAACCCTTTTCCGGTATTGATCGCCCGGCTATGGCCGACCGCCGACTGCAGGTTTTCTATACCGTCGCCAAGCAGCTGAGCTTCACCAAGGCGGCGGAGCAGCTGTTCATGACGCAGCCCGCGGTGACGTTCCAGGTGAAGCAGCTCGAGGAGCAGTTCAACACGCGCCTCTTCGAGCGCAGCCACGGCAAGATCTCCCTCACGCCGGCGGGGCGGCTGGTCATGGAGTTCGCCGAGCGCATCCTCACGCTGTCGGAGGAAATGGAGACGCGGGTCGGCGAGCTGACCGGCGCGATGAGCGGGCCGCTGCTGCTGGGGGCGAGCACGACCATCGCTGAATTCGTCCTGCCCCGCATCCTGGGCGAGTTCAAGGTGGCGCATCCCCAGGTGCACACGCACCTTACGGTCGGCAACTCCGAGATGATCGAGAACCGCGTCGCCGATCACGCGCTCGACCTGGGCCTGATCGAATCGCCGTCGCACCTCCCGGGTCTCGTCACCGAGGTCTGCTGCGAGGACGAGCTGGTGGTGATCTGCGCGCCCGCCCACAAGTTTGCAAAGGCGAGGAGCGTGAAGCCGGATGACCTGCCGGGCGAGTCGTTCGTGAGCCGGGAGCTCGGCTCGGGCACGCGCGAGTTCACCGACCAGTACCTGCGGCGCTGCCGGGTCGCGCCCGAGGATCTCAATATCGTGATGGAGCTCGGCAGCCCGGAGACGATCAAAGGGGTGGTCGAGACCGGCCTCGGCGTCTCCATCATGTCGCGCGCGCGCGTGATGAAGGAGCGCAAGCTGGGAATGCTGGTGGCGGTGCCGCTCGAGCCGAAGCTGATCCGCACCTTTTCCTTCGTGCATCCCAGGGAGAAGTTCCGCTCGAAGCTGCTGACGGCGTTCGTCGAGTTCGCCACCGCGCGGATGAAGCAGCTGGCGAACGAGGGGTGATGCGTCCCCTCTTTGCCACCATCGATTCCGGCGCGCTGAAGCACAACCTTGCGATCGTGCGCCGGCATGCCCCGCGCTCGCGTGCCCTGGCGGTGGTCAAGGCCAACGCCTACGGTCACGGGCTGATGCGCGCGGCCGCGGCGCTGTCGGATGCAGACGGCTTCGCGCTGCTCGAGCTGGAAGACGCCGTGCGGCTGCGCGAGGCCGGGTTCCGTAGCCGCATCGTGCTGCTCGAGGGCTTCTTCGAGCCGGGCGAGCTGCCGGTCCTGCTCAGGCACGGCCTCGCCACGGTGGTGCACAACATGGAGCAGGTCGCGGCGCTCGACGCGCTGCCCGACGGCGCGAAGCTCGACGTCCTGCTCAAGGCGAATACCGGCATGAACCGGCTCGGCCTCGCGGCTTCCGACTTTTCCGGGGCGCTCGATCGGCTGCGGCGCAACGCGCGCGTCGGGAACATCACGCTGCTCACGCATTTCGCGGACGCCGATGATGCGCGCGGAGTCGCCTGGCAGCTCGAGCGCGTGCGGCAGCTGGCGGGCTACGGGTCGCTGCCCTGCAGCCTGGCCAACTCCGCGGCGATCTTGCGCTATCCCGAGACCCATGGCGACTGGGTGCGGCCCGGCATCATGCTCTACGGCTGCTCGCCGTTTCCCGAGAGCACGGGCGCCGAGGCGGGGCTGAAGCCCGCCATGACGCTCGAAAGCCGCATCATCGCGGTCCAGGAGCTGGAGGCCGGCGACGAGGTCGGCTATGGCGGCGCCTTCCGGGCCGAGCACTCCATGCGCGTCGGGGTCGTCGCCTGCGGCTACGCGGACGGCTACCCGCGCCATGCGCCGACCGGCACGCCGATCGTGGTCGCGGGACGCACGACCCGCACCCTCGGCCGAGTCTCCATGGACATGCTGTGCGCCGACCTCACGGAGGTACCGGGAGCGGGCGTCGGCTCGCGGGTGGTCCTGTGGGGCGAGGGCGGTCCCGTCGAGCGCGTTGCGGCGGCGGCGGGAACCGTGGGCTACCAGTTGCTATGCGCGGTCGCGCCGCGAGTGCGGATCGTGGAAAAATAACTCTCCGATGGCGAAGGCCAAATCCGTCTACAGCTGCACCGAATGCGGCGGCCAGGTGCTGAAATGGCAGGGCCAGTGCCCCCATTGCCAGGCATGGAACACGCTGGTCGAGACCATTGCCGAGGCGGCGCCCTCCGGCGCCAACCGCTATGGGCGGATCACCGAAGCCGGCAGGCCGCAGCGCCTCTCCGAGGTCGAAGCGCACGAGGAGCACCGCATACCGAGCGGCATCGAGGAGTTCGACCGCGTGCTGGGCGGGGGCCTCGTCCCGGGCGGTGTCGTGCTGATCGGCGGCGAGCCCGGCATCGGCAAGTCCACGCTGCTGCTCCAGTCGCTCGCCGGGATCGGCAAGTCGCGCCGGGCGCTCTACGTGACCGGCGAGGAGTCGCCGCAGCAGGTTGCGCTGCGGGCGAAGCGTCTCGGCGTGGACGCGGGCGGCATCATCATCCTCGCGGACACGAGCCTCGAGCGCGTCGAATCGGTCATCCGCTCCGAGAAGCCGGAAGTGGCCGTGATCGACTCGATCCAGACGCTCTATTTCGACGAGCTGCAGTCGGCGCCGGGGTCGGTCGCGCAGGTGCGTGAATGCGCGGCGCGGCTGACGCGCCTCGCGAAGGGCGCCGGCGCCACGATGGTGCTGATCGGGCACGTCACCAAGGAGGGCGCGATCGCCGGCCCGCGCGTGCTCGAGCACATGGTGGACACCGTGCTTTATTTCGACGGCGACACGCATTCGCGCTACCGGCTGATCCGCGCCTTCAAGAACCGCTACGGCGCGGTGAACGAGCTGGGCGTGTTCGCCATGGAGGAGCGGGGGCTGAAGGGCGTCGCGAATCCCTCGGCGCTGTTCCTGTCGCAGCACCCCGCGGACGTCGCCGGCTCGTGCGTGATGGTGACGCAGGAAGGCACGCGCCCTCTGCTGGTCGAGATCCAGGCGCTGGTGGACGAGGCGCGCGCGCCCAACCCGCGGCGGCTCACGGTCGGGCTCGAGCAGGCGCGGCTCGCGCTGCTGCTCGCGGTCCTGCACCGGCATGCCGGCATCGCCTGCTTCGACCAGGATGTCTTCGTCAACGCCGTGGGCGGCGTCAAGATCGACGAGCCGGCGGCGGACCTCGCGGTCCTGCTGGCGATTGTGTCCTCGCTCAAGAACGCGCCGCTCCCGGGAAAGCTCGTCGTCTTTGGCGAGGTGGGCCTGGCGGGAGAGGTGCGGCCGGTGCAGCGCGGCCAGGAGCGGCTGCGCGAGGCCGCGAAGCTCGGCTTCACGCAGGCGCTGATTCCCCATGCCAACAAGCCCCGGCAGCCGATCGCGGGTCTCGAGGTCATCGCGGTGCGGCGGGTCGACGAAGCGGTGGTGCGGGCGCGCGACCTGGTGTCAAAATGAAATACCCCCTCGTCCCAGCCCTCATCCCATGCCCTTCTCCCAAGCGGAGAAGGGGGGCTCGAGCCTCCCCTCTCGATCCCCTCATCCCGCCCTTCTCCCAAGCGGAGAAGGGGGGCTCGAGACTCCTCTCTCCCCTCGGGAGAGAGGTCGGGAGTGAGGGATGGAGGGGCGGGGGTGAGGGATGGGGAGCGTTGAGGTGACGAATTCTTGATAGGGGTGCTAGCCATGGCACGTACCAACGCATATGACGTCGGGCTCGACAAGAACGCGGCGAACTACGTCCCGCTGTCGCCGCTTTCGCTGCTCGCGCGCACGGCCCACACCTATCCGCGCCGCGTTGGCGTAATCCACGGCGACTGGCAGCTCACCTGGGGCGAGGTCTACGCGCGCTGCCGCCGGCTGGCCTCGGCGTTGAAGCAGCACGGCATCGGCGCCTGGGACACGGTGGCGGCGATGCTGCCCAACGTGCCGGCGATGGTCGAAGCGCATTTCGGGGTGCCGATGGCGGGCGCGGTGCTCAACACCATCAACACCCGGCTCGACGCCGCTACCATCGCCTTCATCCTGCAGCACGCCGAGGCGAAGGTGCTGCTCACCGACCGCGAGTTTTCCGCGACCGTCGAGGAGGCGCTGCGGATCTCCGGTGCCAAGCCGCTCGTGATCGACGTGGACGACCCTGAATTCACCGGCGGAAGACTCATCGGCGAAACGACCTATGAAGCGTTCATTGCCAAGGGCGACCCGGATTTCGCGTGGTCACTGCCCGCCGACGAGTGGGACGCGATTTCGCTCAACTACACGTCCGGCACCACCGGCAACCCCAAGGGCGTCGTCTACCACCACCGCGGGGCGTATCTCAACGCGCTCTCCAACATGGTGAGCTGGGGCATGCCCTTGCACCCGGTCTACCTGTGGACGCTGCCGATGTTCCACTGCAACGGGTGGTGCTTCACCTGGACCGTCGCCGCCGCCGCCGGCACCAACGTCTGCCTGCGGAAAGTCGAGGCCAGGGCGATTTTCGATCTCATCCGGAAGCACCGCGTCACCCACTATTGCGGGGCGCCGATCGTGCACGGCACGCTGATCAACGCGCCGCAGGAGTGGAAGGAGGGGATCCATCACAAGGTCTCCTGCCTGGTCGCCGCCGCGGCCCCGCCCGCGGCGATCATGGAAGGCATGCAGAAGATGGGCTTCGACATCACCCATGTCTACGGGCTTACCGAAACCTACGGGCCGGCGGCGGTCTGCGCCAAGCACCCGGAGTGGGACGCCCTGCCGCTGGAGAAGCGCGTCGAGCTGAACGGCCGGCAGGGGGTGTGGTACCACGCGCAGGAATGCATGACCGTCATCGACCCGGCTACGATGAAGTCCCTGCCATGGGACGGCGCGACGCTCGGCGAGGTCATGTTCCGCGGCAATATCACGATGAAGGGGTATCTCAAGAACGAGCAGGCCACGCGCGCGGCGTTCGCCGGCGGCTGGTTCCACACCGGCGACCTCGGCGTGATGCAGGCCGACGGTTACGTCAAGATCAAGGACCGCGCGAAGGACATCATCATCTCGGGCGGGGAGAACATCTCCTCGCTCGAGGTCGAGGATGTGCTCTACCGGCACCCGGCGGTGATGGCGGCGGCAGTGGTCGCACAACCCGATCCGAAGTGGGGTGAGGTGCCGTGCGCCTTCATCGAGCTGAAGGAAGGCGCGCGGGCGACCGAGGCCGAGATCATCGAGCACTGCCGTGCCCGCCTGGCGCACTTCAAGGCGCCGAAGCGCGTGGAGTTCGGGGCGCTCCCCAAGACCTCGACCGGCAAGATTCAGAAATTCGTTCTGCGTGAGCGGGTTAAATCAGCCTCCGCCATCAATACCTAGCGCCAGCGCAAAGAAATCTTTTTCTCTTGGCCCACGGAGGAGGGGAGTAGAATTTGCCATGCTGGTGGCATCGTCCTGATGCCTGCCTGAGCCGTAAAAAGGGGGGAATCCATATATGAGCGAGACAAGGACAGTAGAAAGTCGCGGGAGCCTTGAGTTCCTGAAAGACTGGGGTGGCGGCATGACCCGGTGGACGGAGCGGTGGGTCCCTGATGCGTTTGTCATTGTCATCATCCTGAGCTTCGTCACCTTCATTTTCGCTCTCATCTGGGGATTCAAGCCGGAGGTGGGTCTAGGCACGCGCGCATACGAATCGGTTCAGGCGTGGGGGAAAGGGTTCTGGGAATTGCTCGCCTTTGCCATGCAGATGTGTCTCATCATGATGACGGGCTATATCCTCGCCTGCTCCCCTCCGGTCCGGCGGTTGCTCGACGGCCTCTCCGGCTGGTCCGATCCGCAAAAGCCCTGGCAGGCCATTCTCGTGATGTCACTTTTCTCGATGATCGCGGCCTGGATCAACTGGGGATTGAGCCTCATTGCAAGCGCGATGCTGGCCCTTTTCATCGTGAGGAGAAATCCCAAGGTTGACTATCGCCTGCTGGTCGCCGCCGCTTACCTGGGCCTGGGCTGCACCTGGCACTCGGGACTCTCCGGTTCGGCGACATTGCTCGTGGCCACTCCCGACAACTTCCTGATCAAGGCGAAACTGCTCGATGGGACCATCCCTGTGGCCAATACGATTTTCCATCCCTTCAACCTGATCATGACGGTCATCGTCATCGCCGTGGTCGCCGCCATGATGGTCCTGATGCATCCGAGGCCCGGGAAAACGTTTGTCGTAAAGCCCGAACTAATGAATCAACTCAAGCTTTACGAAGCGCCACCCGTGCCCGCCCAGTGGAAAAGCCCCTCTGACTGGATGAACTGGTGGCCCGGGTTCAACCTCATCATCGGCATCGGCGGACTGATCTGGTTGGTCTGGCACTTCTCGACCCGGGGTCTGGATCTCAACCTCAACGTGATCAATTTCGCCATGCTCATGCTGGGGATACTCTTCCACTGGAGACCCTGGTCGTTCCTGAAGGCGACCGAGGAGGCGGGAAGGGCAGTTTGGGGAATCGTGGTTCAGTTTCCCTTCTATGCCGGGATCCTCGGGCTCTTCAAGTTCACCCTGCTCTCCACGGTATTCACGAAGGCTTTTGTGGCGATCTCGACGGCAAAGACCTACCCCCTTCTCATTTACTGGTACAGCGGGCTTCTCAACTATCTCATTCCATCCGGAGGGGGCAAGTGGGCAGTGGAGGCGCCCTATATCATTCCGGCGGCGAAGGAACTGGGTGTTGGAATGGGAACGACAGTGATGGCCTATGCCTGGGGGGATATGTTGACCGACATGATCCAGCCGTTCTGGGCCATTGCCATGCTGGCCGTGGCGAAGTTGGAATTCAGGGATATCATGGGCTACCTGCTGTTGGTGTTCATTGTCTATTTCGTCATCACCTCCGTCGCGTTCTACTTCTTCGTTCCCAACTGGTAATGATCAGGGCCTGTCCCCGCTGCGGGGGCAGGCCCTGATGTTTCCCCGCATCTTCATGCGGGCGCTGCGGGTCGCGCACGCCATGCGGTAGAATGACGTCCCTCCCAATCGAGTTTTCGGTAGATGGCGGGCAAGCCATTTACCGCTGTCAATTTCCCCTCGCCACTCGGGAGAGGGGGAAGGGGTGAGGGGGATTACGGATATTTCCCGGTGGAGCAACGATGAAGGTCCTGGTCACCGTCAAGCGCGTGGTCGATCCCCAGGTCAAGGTCCGCGTGAAATCCGACGGCAGCGGCGTCGAGACCGCCAACATCAAGATGGCGATGAATCCCTTCTGCGAGATCGCGGTTGAGCAGGCGGTGCGCATGAAGGAGGCGGGCGTCGTGACCGAGATCGTCGCGGTCTCCATCGGCGCGCAGCAGTGCCAGGAGACGCTGCGCACCGCGATGGCGATGGGCGCCGACCGCGGCATTCTGGTCGAGACCGGCGTCGAGGTGCAGCCGCTGGGGATCGCAAAGCTCCTGAAGGCGATCGTGCAGAAGGAGGCCCCGCGGCTCGTCATCATGGGCAAGCAGGCGGTGGATGACGACAACAACCAGTCGGGCCAGATGCTGGCCGCGCTGCTCGGCTGGCCGCAGGGCACGTTCATATCGGCGGTCGCGATCAACGGCGACAGCGCAGAGTGCGTGCGGGAGGTGGACGCCGGGCTCGAGAAGGTGACGCTCAAGCTGCCCGCCGTCGTCACGGCTGACCTGCGGCTGAACGAGCCGCGCTACGTCACGCTCCCCAACATCATGAAGGCCAAGAAGAAGCCGCTCGAGGTCGTGAAGCCGGAGGCCCTCGGCGTCGACATCGCTCCGCGGCTGAAGGTGCTGAAGGTGCAGGAGCCGGCCAAGCGCGGCGCCGGCGTGAAAGTCGCCGACGTGAAGGAACTGGTGGCGAAGCTCAAGAACGAAGCCAAGGTCATCTAGAGCCAGGATCAAGGATCGAGAATGGCGGTCTTGGTCATTGCAGATCACGACAACACCCATCTCAAGCCGGGGGTGACGAACACGATCACGGCCGCGGGCCGGATGGGAAGCCCGGTCACGGTGCTGGTGGCGGGGCATCAGTGCGGCGCGATGGCGCAGGCCGCGGCGAAGATCGCGGGCGTCGCGAAGGTGCTGCTGTGCGACGCGCCGCAGTACGAGGGGCTGCTCGCGGAGAATCTCGCCGCGCTGATCGTGCCGCTCGCCGCGAAATTCACGCACATCGTCGCGCCCGCCTCGGGCTTCGGCAAGAATTTGATGCCGCGCGTGGCGGCGCTGCTCGACGTGCAGCAGATTTCCGATATCAGCGCGGTGGTCTCGCCCGACACCTTCGTGCGGCCGATCTACGCCGGCAACGTGCTGGCGACGGTGCAGTCGGGCGACCGCGTCAAGGCCGTCACGGTGCGGGCCACCGGGTTCGACGCGGCGGGGGAAAGCGCCTCGCCCGCGCCGATCGAGACGCTCGCGCCGGCGGCGGACGCCGGGCTTTCGAAGTTCAACGGCCAGGAAGTGCACAAGTCCGACCGTCCCGAGCTGACCGCCGCTCGCATCATCGTGTCCGGCGGCCGCGGCATGGGCAGCGCGGAGAACTTCAGGATCCTGGAAGCGCTTGCCGACAAGCTCGGCGCCGCGGTCGGCGCATCCCGCGCCGCGGTGGACTCGGGCTTCGTGCCGAACGACTACCAGGTCGGCCAGACCGGCAAGATCGTCGCCCCCGATCTCTATATCGCGGTCGGCATCTCCGGCGCGATCCAGCACCTGGCCGGCATGAAGGACAGCAAGGTGATCGTCGCCATCAACAAGGACGCCGAGGCGCCGATCTTCGCCGTCGCCAACTACTGGCTGGTCGAGGACCTGTTCAAGGCGGTTCCCGAGCTCACCAACGAGCTCTGAATCCAGACATGTCCACCTACGCCGCGCCGTTGAAGGACATGCAGTTCGCGATCACGGAGCTCGCGGGGCTCTCCGAGATTTCCGCGCTTCCGGGCCACGCCGAGGTCAATGCCGAGCTGGTGGAATCGGTGCTGGGCGAGGCGGCGAAGTTCGCGCAGGAAGTGCTCGATCCCTTGAACCGGCGGGGCGACAAGGAGGGCGCGCGGCTCGCCGACGGCAAGGTTACCGCGCCCGCCGGATTCAAGGACGCCTACCGCAAGTTCATCGAGGCGGGCTGGAACGGTCTCGGCGGGGAGCCCCAGTACGGGGGGCAGGGCCTGCCCCACCTCATCGCGACCCCGGTCCAGGAGATCTGGAAGAGCGCGAACATGGCGCTGTGCCTCGCCCCGATGCTGACGTCGGGCGTCCTGGAAGCTCTGAAAGTGCACGCCTCGCCCGAGCAGAAGGCGACCTATCTCGGCAAGCTCACGTCCGGCACGTGGTCCGGCACCATGAACCTAACGGAGCCGCAGGCTGGCTCGGACCTCTCCGCGGTGCGCACCCGCGCGGTGCGGAAGGGCGATCACTATCGCATCCGGGGCACCAAGATCTTCATCACCTGGGGCGAGCACGACCTGACGGAAAATATCGTGCACCTCGTACTCGCGCGCACGCCCGATGCGCCGGAAGGGGTGAAGGGCATCTCGCTTTTCATCGTGCCGAAGTTCCTGCCCGGGCCCGGCGGGACGCTCGGCGAGCGAAACGACATCCGGTGCGTCTCGATCGAGCACAAGCTCGGCATCCACGCGAGCCCGACCTGCGTGCTTGCGTACGGCGATGAGAAGGGCGCGATCGGCTATCGGCTGGGCGAGGAGAACCGCGGCCTCGAATACATGTTCACGATGATGAACCACGCGCGGCTCGCGGTCGGCGTGGAGGGTGTCGCCATCGGCGAGCGCGCCTACCAGCATGCGCTTGAATACGCGAAGACCCGCGTTCAGGGGCGCGAGATCGGGCAGCGGAACGGCGACCGCGTCACCATCATCCATCATCCCGACGTGCGCAGGATGCTCATGTCCATGCGCGCGCAGAACGAGGCCATGCGCGCACTCGCCTATTTCGCGGCGGCGACGCTCGACA
>JBOIEM010000011.1:0-6516 GCA_050741115.1 Burkholderiales bacterium | reverse complement strand
CACCAGGCGGGGGCGCTGGCGGTCTTTACCGCCGCGCTCGCGGTGAACCACTCGCTGCGCGCCGTTACGCCTCCGGACCGACTCCAATCGGCGGCGGGGCCAGGTTGATGATGCGGTCGAACAGCTTCTCGAAGTCCAAGGTGTCGCAAGTCAGGCACCTGTGGTAGCTTTTTTCCCCTCTCGCGACCCCGCCCGCCGATGAACCTGCATCGCCTGCTGCAGAACCGCGCGTCCGAGGGCAAGCCGCTGCGCGTCGCGCTGATCGGCGCCGGCAAGTTCGGCTCGATGTTTCTCGCGCAGGCGCGCCGCACGCCGGGCCTCCACGTCGTCGCCGTCTCCGACCTCGTCCCGCAACGCGCGCGGGACAGCCTTGCCCGCACGGGATGGGATGCTGCTCGTTACGGCGCCCGGTCCCTCGATGAAGCGAGCCGCAAGGGTACGACCTGCGTGACCGGCGACGCAGCGCGCGCGATCGCCTCGGGCGCGGTGGAGATCGCGATCGACGCAACCGGCGATCCCGCCGCCGGCATCCGCCACGCGCACACCTGCGAGCTGGTCGACTGGACGCGCGCGGCGGGGTTCGAGGTCGTGGCCGCCGGGAAAGGCACTCAGTACCTTCCCGCGTATCACGAATCCACGCCGGAGACGGTCTGGCGCCATTACGGATTCACGCCGGAGCAGATCGCACGGGGGGGTTTCAACGCGCGGATGTTCAATTCCTTCCTCGACGGCACCAAGTCCGCGATCGAGATGGCGGCGGTGGCGAAGCGCGATCTCGGCTCCGGCGAGACGCTCGACGGCGAAGGCGGCTATACCGTGTGGGGGCGTCTCATGCCGGCGCGGGATGCGCTTGCCCGCGGGGGGCTGCCGATCGGGCTCGCCCATGGCGCGCGCCTCGCGCGCGCGGTCGGCAAGGGCGCGATCGTGACGTGGGCCGACGTCGTGGTGGAGGACAGCGAGATCGTGCGCGTCCGGCGCGAGATGGAGGCGCTGTTCGCGGCTGAACCTGGAACCCCGAGCCCGGGGCGCGGCCTTCCGGGTTGACATCCGCCGCGCGTTGTCCCGACAATGTGCCCGATGCAGCGGCGCAATTTCATCAAGGTTTGCGCGGCCGGGGCGGCGGTCGGCGCGAGCGAGCTCCTCGCCGCGCCGGATCTCAAGCCCCGCTTCTACGCGCGCACCCTCCTCACCGACGAGGGCGGGCGGCCGCTCCGCGCCGCGCGCCTGGTCGCCGGCCGCAATTACATTTTTCACTACCCGTTCGAGAGCACTCCCTGCTTTCTCCTGAATCTCGGCCGGCGGACGGTGAGCGGCGTGCAGCTGAAGACCGAGGACGGGTCCACCTACGAGTGGGCCGGCGGCGTCGGGCCCAGCCGGGCGATCGTCGGCTACTCGGCGATCTGCGCGCACCGGATGAGCTACCCCACGCCGCAGATCAGCTTCATCAGCTACCGCGAGAAATCGACCGCATCGCGCATCATGCGTCCCAACACGATCCATTGCTGCTCCGAGCACAGCGAGTACGATCCGGCGGCGGGCGCCAGGGTGCTCGGCGGGCCGGCCCCCCAGCCGCTCGCCGCGGTCCTGCTCGAGCACGACGCGGGGAGCGACGCACTGCATGCCGTCGGCACACTGGGCGGGGAGATGTTCAACGCGTTTTTCGCCAAATACGAGTTCAAGCTCGCGCTGGATTACGGCAGCGGGAAAATGCGCCAGCCGGTCGCGGGCCGTACCGTGGTGATGGAACTGCAGCAGTTCTGCAAGCAACAGGTCCGTTGTTAGGGATGAGAGCAATCGTTTACAGAGGAGGGGAATCATGAAGAAGTGCGTGCTGGCCGTCGCCTGCGGCGCGGTGCTCGTCTCGGGCTGCGTCATGACGGAGGAAACGGAACCGACCGCGAGTGCCACGTTCGAGCCGCGCAGCGGCTCGAACGTGCAGGGAACGGTCACCTTTACCCAGGTCGGCGATCTCGTGCGGGTCAGCGGGACCGTCACGCGGCATACCAAGGGGCCCAAGGGATTCCACATCCACGAGAAGGGCGACTGCAGCGCGCCCGATGCGATGAGCGCCGGCGGTCATTTCAACCCCGCGAGGAGCACGCACGGCGGGCCGTACGACCCCGCGAAGCACGCCGGCGACCTCGGGAACCTCAACTTCGGCGCGGGCGGCGAGGCGAAGTTCAGCTTCGTCGTGGCCGACATTTCCGTGAGCAGCAGCCGGCCCGACGGCATCATCGGCCGGGCGGTCGTCATCCACGCGGCCGCCGACGATCTCAAAACCGATCCCACCGGCAATTCCGGCGGGCGCGTCGCCTGCGGCGTGATCAATTAGCGCGCCTCCAGCGTTTCCGCGCACACGGCCCGCGCCGGCAACGGCGCGGGCCGTTTCTCTCCCGCGCGGCCGTACAATCCCCCGGAATGATCCCGTGGCTGGGACCCGGGGACCCGTTTCCCCCGGTCGAGCGCGCGCTCGAAGAACCCAACGGCCTGCTCGCCGCCGGCGCCGATCTCTCGGAGCCAAGGCTCCTCGACGCCTATGCCCGCGGCATCTTCCCGTGGTACAGCGAGGGGCAGCCCGTACTGTGGTGGAGCCCCGACCCGCGGATGGTGCTCGTCCCCGCCGAGCTCAAGGTTCCGCGCTCGCTGAAGAAACGCCTCGCCCGGCGCGATTACGAGGTCCGCGCCGACGGCGCGTTCGAGGAGGTGATCCGCGCGTGCGCCGCGCCGCGCCACGGCCAGGACGGGACCTGGATCACGGAGGACATGGTCGACGCCTACCTGCGGCTCCACCGCTCCGGCCACGCGCACTCGGTCGAGACGTGGATCGGCGGCCGGCTCGCCGGCGGCCTCTACGGCGTCGAGCTCGGCCGCATGTTCTACGGCGAGTCCATGTTCACGCGCGCGCCCGACGCTTCCAAGATCGCGCTTGCGCATCTCGTGCGGCAGCTCGCGCGCCGCGATTGCGGCGTGATCGACTGCCAGATGACGACCGCGCTGCTCGCCCGCTTCGGCGCACGCGAGATTCCGCGTTCCGAATTTGTACGGAAGCTCGCGGAATTGGTAAACTATCCGCGTAGCGGAGGGAGGTGGAGCCTCGACGATGACTTATTTGACTGAGTTCCCACTGTCGGTTCTGCAGTTCTACACGACCGCGCCCTACCCGTGCAGCTACCTGCCGGAGCGCATGGCGCGTTCGCAGGTCGCCACTCCCAGCCATCTCATCGACGGCCCGGTGTACTCGGAGCTGGTGCGCGCGGGCTTCCGCCGCAGCGGCGCCTTCACCTACCGCCCGCACTGCGATCATTGCCGCGCGTGCGTCCCGGTGCGCGTCCTCGCGCAGCAGTTCCAGCCTTCGCGCACGCAGCGCCGCATGCTCAAGCGCCACCGCACGCTCAAAGCCGAGATGCTGGACCTCAAGTACAGCCCGGAGCATTACGCTCTCTATCTGCGCTACCAGTCGCGGCGGCATTCGGGCGGCGGCATGGACCAGGACAGCCGCGAGCAGTACCGCCACTTCCTCCTGCAGAGCAACGTCGAATCGCGGCTGATCGAGTTCCGCGAGGACGGCGCGCTGCGCATGGTTTCGATCGTGGACCGCCTGCAGGACGGGCTGTCCTCGGTCTACACGTTCTTCGACCCCGACGTGAGCGGCGCGAGCTTCGGCACCTTCAACATCCTGTGGCAGATCGAGCTCTGCCGCAGGCTCGATCTGCCCTATCTCTACCTCGGCTACTGGATCGCGCAGAGCCGCAAGATGGCCTACAAGATCGAATTCCAGCCGATGCAGGGGCTTGTCAACGGCCGCTGGCAGGCGGTCACGCGTTCACGCTCTATTCGGTCGTAGGCTGCACCGCCGCGCGCGTCTCGGTCCAGCGCCGCACGAGGTTGTAGCCGACGGCGAGGAGCGTCGGCCCGAGGAAGATCCCGACGAAGCCGAACGCGAGCACTCCGCCGAATACGCCCAGCAGCACCAGCACGAACGGCATCGCCGCGCCGCGGCTGATCAGCAGCGGCTTGACGACGTTGTCGATGCCGCTCACCACGAAGAACCCCCACAGCACCATGAACACCGCCCATCCCGGCTGGTCGTTGTAACCGAGCCACACCGTCGCGCCGATCCAGATCAGCGCCGGACCGGCCGGGATGATCGACAGGATGAAGGTGAGCGAGGCCAGCATGACCGCGCCCGGCACGCCCGCAACGAAGAGCCCGATCAGCGCCGCCACCGCCTGCGCGAGTCCCGTGCCGACGATGCCGTAGACGACGCCGTTGATGGTGCCGCCGACCACTCCCAGCAGGCGCTCGGCGAGGTCGCCGGCGACGCGGCTCAACGCGTTGCGCAGCGCTCCGACCAGCTCCGCGCCGTCGCGGTAGAAGAAGTAGCTGATAAAGGCGATCAGCGTGAACTGCAGCACGCCCTCGGCAATGATGAGGCCGGTCTTCACCAGGACTTCCCGCGCGGGCTGCGAATAGCGCTTGAGCGCCTCGGCGAGCTTCTCCCGGCTGTCCGCGTGCTCGCGCCACGAGGCATCGAGCTGGTCGCCGACGAGCGGGAAGCGGGCGAGCCATTCCGGCGGGGCGGGCAGGCCGCGCGCGAACAGCTCACGCGCGTTCTCCACGAGCAGCGGCACGTCGTCGCGGAAGCTCAGCGCGATCAGGGTGAGCGGGGCCACCAGCACGATCAGGATGAGCAGCGTCATCGCCAGCGCGGCAAACCAGCGCCGGCCGCCGGTGCGGTTCTCGATGAAGCGATAGACCGGCCAGGTGGAAAAGCAGACGATCGCGGCCGCCAGAAGCGCGCCGAGGAACGGCCGCAGCACCAGCAGGCAGCCGACCACCAGCAGCACGATGGCGGCGATCTGGACGACCTGCTCGACCCGCTTTTCCGAAACCACTGTCCTGTGCCTCTCACGCGACTTCTAGCACGCGGCCGGGGCTCGGTCAAACGCGCCGGTCACCGCTCGCCGCTCACTGCTCACGTACAATGCCGCAATGTTCTACCCGGTGGTCCGTCCGCTGCTCTTCTGCCTCGATCCCGAGACGGCCCATGGCGTCACGCTGAAGGCAATGCGGCGGCTCGACCGGCTCGGCCTTCCTCCCGCCGCCGCCCCGGCCCCGGCAGAATGCGGGCGCACCGTCATGGGCATCCGGTTTCCCAACCCGGTGGGGCTCGCCGCGGGCCTGGACAAGAACGGCGAATACATCGACGCGCTGGCGCGGCTCGGTTTCGGCTTCATCGAGGTCGGCACGGTCACGCCGCGCCCGCAGCCGGGCAACCCGCGCCCGCGGATGTTCCGCATCCGCGCCGCGCGCGCCGTCATCAACCGCCTGGGCTTCAACAACGACGGCGTGGACCGCCTGGTGGAGAACGTGAAGCGCGCGCGCTACCGCGGCGTGCTCGGCATCAACATCGGCAAGAACTTCGACACGCCGCTCGAGCGCGCGGCGGATGACTACGTCGCCTGCCTGCGCAAGGTTTATTCCGTGGCGAGCTACGTGACGGTGAACATCTCCTCCCCCAACACCGAGAACCTGCGGCGCCTGCAGGACGCGGCCGCGCTCGACGCGCTGCTCTCGACGCTCACCTCCGAGCGGCGCGCGCTGGCGGCGAAGCTCGGCAGGACCGTGCCCCTCGCCGTCAAGATCGCGCCCGACCTCGATCGCCCGCAGGTCGAGGCGATCGCAGACGCGCTGCCCCGCCATGCCGTCGATGCCGTGATTGCCACCAACACCACCGTGACGCGCGCGGGCGTCGCCGGCCTGCCGCACGAGCACGAGGCAGGCGGGCTCTCGGGCGCCGCGCTCACGGCGCACGCCACCTCGGTGGTGCGCCAGCTCGCACAGGCGCTCGCCGGGAAGCTGCCGGTGATCGGCGTGGGCGGCATCATGGCCGGCGCCGACGCGCGCGAGAAGGTCGCGGCCGGCGCGAGCCTCATCCAGCTCTTTACCGGCCTCGTCTTCCGCGGCCCGGAGCTGGTCACCGAGTGCGTCGAGGCGCTCTGCTGAAAATGACTCAAAGAGCGGCCAAGGCCCCGGCGGTGGCGGTCATAGACGAGGCGGCGTGCATCGGCTGCACGCTGTGCATCGAGGCGTGCCCGGTGGACGCCATCGTCGGAGCGGCGCGGCACATGCACACGGTGATTGCCGCGGAATGCACCGGCTGCAGGTTGTGCCTGCCGCCCTGTCCCGTGGATTGCATCGCGATGGTCGAGACGGGGGGGACCTGGACCCACGAAGAGCGCCTGAGCCGCGCCGGTCAATACCGGCGGCGCTACGAGGCGAGGATGGAGCGGCTCGAACGCGAGCGGGCGGAGCGGGGCCCGGCCGGGCAGGACAGGAAGCAGGCGACGATCGAGCGCGTCATCGCGCGCGCGCGCCAGCGCCTACGCGGTCGTCGCTAGTTAGCGGCCGAAAATGCCGCGCAGGATGCCGCCCCCGCCGGGCAGCGGACTGCCGCCGGAGGGTATCGTGGTCCCGCCTTCCTCCTGCTGCTGCAGCGCGCGCGCTCCTTCGACG
>JBOIEM010000010.1:0-12053 GCA_050741115.1 Burkholderiales bacterium | reverse complement strand
CCGGTTTTCAAGGGCAAACCGGTCAACGTGGACCCGCGGGAGGAATTCGTGCGCAAGCTGTTCCAGCAACGCGGGGAGTACAACGTCTTCCACGATTTCTACCGCGCCTTGGTCCAGGCGCTGCACGACGAAGGCGTGACGCGCAACGTCTTCTGCGTCAATGTCGATGGAGTGATCGCGGCGCTGCTCCTGAAAATGTTGTGGACGCGCTACCAGTCCGGCGCGTTCCCGGAAGCGGCGCTGGAGACCGCGGCATTCACCGTCTTCCTCTACGGCCGCATGATCGGCTGCGCCGCCGAGATCGACGACCACCTGAACCGCGGGCGCGATATGGATACCCGCACGCCGCAGTCCCAGGTGCGATTCGTGGCGTGAACGGTTTGGGACGGCGTCGCCGGCCGGGATGATGGGTCGGCCTGCACAACGCGATGGTGTTGGCCCCGCGCCATAACCATTTACGACCTCACGGTTTCAGGTGCTGGGCGAAGAACGCGAGCATCTCGCTCCAGGAGCCACGCGACGCGCGCTCCCGGTAGCGCGTCGCGTCGAGGAAATTCTGGAAGGCGTGCGCGGCGCCGTTGTAGCGGTGGAACTCGTGCGGCTTGCCGAGGCGGGTCATCTCCGCGTCAATCTTGTTGACGTCGTCGGGACTCGGGTTGGTGTCGTCGTTCCCGAAGAAGCCGATCACGGGACAGTTGATGTCCTTCGTGCGATCGAAGGGCGAGGGCAGGCTGCCCCATTGCTTGAGAATGTTGCCGCCGTAGAACACGGTGCATGCCTTGATCTCTTTGTTTGCCGCGGCCATGAGGTAGGCGACGCGCCCTCCCATGCAGAAGCCGACGATGCCGACGGGCCCGACGGCGGGATCCTTGAGGCCCTTCATGTGGGCGAGCGTTGCGTTCATATCAGCCGTGATCTCGTCATCTTTCAGCATGCCGATGCGCGTCAGGTTGTCCTTCACGTCGGTCGGTTGCCGGTGATATAGCTCCGGCGCGGCGGCAACGTAGCCCCGGCGGAACAGCCGGTTCACCACGTCCTGGATGAATCCGTCCACGCCGGGCCCGTGCTGCGCGACCAGAATGCCGACGCGGCGCGGCTCGCCTTCCGGCACGCCGATGTACGCGCGCATCGGCTTGCCATCAACCTGGATCGTGTCCCATCTGACCGGCATGGTGTCCCCTGAAATAAGCGATGACGTGACGAAGTGACGAGGTTGAGGTTTGCTTTACTCGGCCTTGACGCCGGCGCGTTTGACAACACCGCGCCACACCTCGATGTCGCGCTTGATGATCGCGGCGAACTGCTCGGGCGTGCCGCCTGCGGCCGCTACCCCGTCCGCGGCGAGCTTTTCCTCCATGTCCTTCGCCTTGAGCGCCTTGTTGAGCTCGCCGTTCACCCGGTCCACGATCGGCCGCGGCAAGCCTTTCGGCCCGACCAGCCCGTGCCACAGCACCACGTCATAGCCCTTCACCCCGGATTCGGCGAGGGTGGGGATATCGGGCAGCACCGGGAGTCGTTTCGCCGTCGTCACGGCGATGCCGCGCAGGCGACCCTGCTTCACGATCGGCATTACCGCCGCGATGCTGCCGAACAGGAACTGGGTATTGCCGGCCATGGTGTCGGTGATCGCCGGGCCGGTGCCCTTGTACGGGATGTGAACGGCCTTGATGCCCGCCATGAACAGGAACAGCTCGGTCGAGAGATGCACGATGCTGCCCTGGCCGCTGGAGGCGTAGCTCAGCCCCCCGGGCTTGCTCCTCGCGAGCGCGATCAGGTCCTTCATGTTCTTGATCGGCAGCGACGGGTGCACCACCACGAGCAGCGGCCCCTGCGAGAACTGGATCACGGGCGTGATGTCGTTCACCGGGTCGAAGACGAGCTTGTAGATGCTGGGGTTCACCGCGTAACTGCCCGCGATCACGGTGAACGTGTAGCCGTCAGGCGGCGACTTCGCGCCGATCTCGGCGCCGAGCGTGCCGCCGGCGCCGGGACGGTTGTCCACGATGACCTGTACCTTGATGGCTTCGGTGAGCTTCTGCGCGGCGATGCGCGCGATGAAGTCGGTTCCGCCCCCCGGCGCGAATGGCGCAACGAAGCGGACCGGTTTGGTCGGTTTGTACTCCTGTGCGCACAAGGTGCCGATCGCGGCCGCGAGCAGCGTGACGAATACAAGGATTAGACGTTTCATGACATTCCTTTAGTCAGAACAGGACACCGGTCACAAGTCACCGGTCACGAGTCGCCGCCATCCCGGCTCAGGCAGCGCTGCGGGATGGCGAAGCAGAGAGCGCCACCTTCACTGTCTTCGGGGTAAACGGCAGGTCGCGCATTCGCGCGCCGGTGGCGTTGAAAATCGCGTTGGCGATTGCCGCCACCGCTGGTCCCTGCGAGCCTTCGCCCGCGCCGAGGGAGCGCTCGTCGGGGCGGTCGATGAGATGGACCTCGACCGCCGGAACTTCGGGGAAGGTGAGGATCGGGTAGTCGGCCCACGACCGCGTGGTGATGCGTTGCCGGTTGAACGCGACGTGCTCCTTCAGCGTCCAGCTCGCCGACTGGATGATTCCGCCCTCGATCTGGGCGATCAACCCGTCCGGATTGACGATGAGGCCCGAGTCCACGGCTGACACCGCCTTGGTCACGCGCACCTTGCCGGTACGGCGGTCCACCTCGACGTCGGCGGCCACGGCGACATAGCAGGCGAGGTTCTTGTAGCGGGAATAAGCGAACCCGCGGCCGTGGCTGCCGTCGCTTTTCTGGCCCGCATTCCAGCCCGCCTTTTGCGCGCAGGTTTCAATCACCGCGCGCGCTCGTGGGTCCTTCATGTGCCGGAGCCGGAATTCGACCGGGTCGGCGCCGGCGGCGAGCGCCAGCTCGTCCATGAACGATTCCAGCGCGAACACGTTGGCGTAGGCGCCCAGCGTGCGGAGCGCGGAGGTGCGGATCGGCACGTCGGTGATGTAGTGCAACACGATCTGCTGGCTCGGGAAATCGTAGGTCGGCACGGCGTTGCGGTCAGCGCCGCCGGTCGGCTGCGGAATGTTGGGAGAGGGGGCAGCTGCGACCGACTTCGCGATATGCCAGCCCGCCAGCAGGTTGCCGCCGGGGTTGCTGATGGGGCGCGTCGAGTGCGGATGGCTCCACACCTCATGCCGCCAGTCCACGATGCTCGCGGACTCATCGAGCCGCGCGCGCATCTTCATCACCATCGCCGAGCCGTACGGCTCCCACGAGAACTCGTCATCGCGCATCCATTGCAGCTTCACCGGGCGGCCGCCGGCCGCGCGCGCGACCAGGATCGCGTCGAGCGCCACGTCGTCGGCTCCGTTGTGCCCGTAGCACCCCGCGCCCTCGACGTGGGTGCAGGTGATGTCCGCTTCGGGCACGCCCAGCACCTTGTTGAGCTCCCGCCGTAACGGGAACACGCCCTGGCTGTGCGTCCACACGCGGTACTTGCCGTCCGTTACCTGCGCCACGGCGCACGAAGGCCCCATCGAGGCGTGCGCCTGGTAGGGACGCGTATAGGTCGCCTCGTGGGTGGTGATCTTCCCGCCGCCGGGGGCCGCGGAGGTCTTCTGGTTGACCACCGAATCCTGCGAGCGCATTTTCTGAAGGTGCTCGTACAGGCCCGGAGCCGACGGAGGCAGGTCGGGCGTTTCATTCCATTTTGCCGAGGTGCGCAGCGCCTGCGCCGCCTTGATCACCTGCTCCTCGCGCTCGGCCGCGACGCCGAGGAAGTTGCCGTCGCGCACGACGGCGACCACGCCGGGCATGGCCTTGATCGCGGACTCGTCGAACGAGGCGAGCTGGGCACGGTACGAGGGCGGGCGCACCACGCGTCCGAACACCATGCCGGGCAGGCGCATGTCCTGAACGTAGCTCTGCCCGCCCGTCACCTTGGACGGGATGTCGCGGCGGTCGACGCTCTTGCCGATCATCTTATACTGCGACGACGGCTTGGGCTTGACCTGGGCGGTGGCCTCGCGCTTGAGATTGGCGTCGCGCGCGAGCTCGGCGTAGGTCGCTCTTCCGCTGCCGCCCGAAACCGTGCCGTCTGAAACCGTCAACCGGTCGGCCGTCGTGCCGAGCTTCGCCGCGGCGAGCCCGAGCAGGATCTGGCGTGCTTCCGCGCACGCGTAGCGCAGCGCCGTGCCGCTGTTCTCCACCGACACGCTGCCGGCGGTCATGCCTTCGTTGGGCGTACGCGCGGTATCGGCGGAAACCATCTCGATGCGCTCGTAGGCGACGTCGAGCTCGTCGGAGGCGATCTGGGCGAGCGCGGTCAGGATGCCCTGGCCGAGCTCGCACTTGCCAGTGAAGACGGTCACGGTGCCATCGGCGTTGATGCGCAGCCACCCGTCGAGCATGCGGTTGTTGTTGAGGCTGCCGGGAAGCCGCGCCGGCGAGGCTTGCTGCGCGAGCACGCCGGGAACGCCCCAGCTGAAGCCGACGACGATCGCGCCGGCGGACTTGAGAAAATCGCGGCGGGTGGTGTTGAGGTTCGCGCTCATACAAGTTCCTTTGCCGCGCGCTGCACGGCTCTCACGACTCGGTTATGGGTTCCGCAGCGGCAGAGGTTCGCCGCGAGCGCCTTCTTGATCTGCGCTTCCGTCGGCTTGGGTGTCCTGTCGAGCAGTGCCTTGGCGGACATGATCATGCCGCTGGTGCAGTAGCCGCATTGCGCCGCCTGCTCCTCGATAAACGCCTTTTGCAGCGGATGCAGCCGGTCCTTCGACCCCAGGCCTTCCAGCGTGGTAATGCGCTTCGTTCCGAGCGATGACACCGCCGTCACGCAGGAGCGCGTCGGCCGGCCGTCCACCAGCACGGTGCACGCGCCGCACTGGGACAGCCCGCAACCGAAGCGCGGGCCGTTCAGTTCCAGGTCGTTGCGCAGGATGTAGAGCAGGGGGGTATCGGCCTCGACGCTGACGCTGCGCGCGGCCCCGTTCACATGAAGGGTGTAGGCGGGCATGTTCTCCTCCGGATCGAGTGGCGGCCCTTGCGTCTTTCCCCTCGGCGGTTTTTTGACTGGTGCAGCGGCGCCGGGCCCAGGTCACATATTAGATCAGAAAGCGTCAATCGAGCTTGATACCGGCCGCCTTCACGATCCTGCCGTACTTCGCCAGCTCTTCCTTGAGGTGCTGCGAGTATTGCTGGGGCGTTCCGCCGACCGCCTCCAGTCCCAGGCCCGTGAGCTTTTCCTTCAAATCAGCGGCTTGCAGGGCCTTCACGGTCTCCCGGTTGAGCCGGGTGACGACCGCCGCCGGGGTCCTGGCGGGCGCGAGCACGCCGAACGCGGTGCTCGATTCGTAACCCGGCACCCCGGCCTCGGCGAAGCCGTCCGCCCACGAGGTCGGCCACCGCCGGGCCCGCGCCCTTGTACGGAACGTGCACGATGTCCACACCCGCGAGCGCCTTGAACTGCTCGGAGGAGAAGTGGCCGACCGAGCCGTTGCCGGCGGAGCCGTAGTTGAGCTGGCCCGGCTTCGCCTTCGCGAGCGCGAGGAGATCCTTCACCGAATTCACCGGGACCGAGGGGTGCACGACCAGCGTGAACGGGCTGATCGTAGCGAGCGTGATCGGCGAGAAATCACGCAACGTGTCGTAGGGCACGCGTTGGAGATTGGGGTTGATCGTCAGCGGTCCCGGGCTGCCGAGCACGATCATGTAGCCGTCGGCGGGCGCTCTCGCCGCAAGCTCCGCGCCGATCACGCCGCCCGCGCCGCCGCGGTTGTCCACGACCACCGTCTGCCCGAGCGCTTCCGTCAGGCGCGGCGCGAGGAATCGCGCGAGGAGGTCGGTGCTGCCCCCGGGCGCAAACGGGACGATGAACCGCACCGGCCGCGAGGGGTATTGCTGGGCTGCTGCCCCAGCCATACCACGGCAGAAGGCGGAAGTCAGAAGGCAGAAGAAGATTTTCGTGATGTTTCTCATCACGCATCACCGCTCACTTCTTTTGTCTTTTCCGCTTCGCCTTCGGACTGACCACCGTCGGATAGATGTTGCCGTAGTACTTGCGAATCTCGTCGATCTGGTCCGGCGTGGGCGGGGCGTAATACAGGCGCTTGCTCAGGAAACCCCCGCCCATGATGCGATTGAGCTTCACCACCGCTTCCGCCGTCTTCACCAGCGCGTGGATGCCGTTGAGTATCGGCGTGCCCTTGTCCGCGTGGTGGAGGCCCGCGTCCGCGAGCAGCGCCATGACGACGCCGCCCGCGGGAATCACGACCTCCGCTCCCGCTTCCACGTTGGCATTGGCGGCCTTCAGGAACTGCCGGAAAATTTCCTTGCGCGCCTTCGCATCGCGAAAGCCCGCATCGAGGTGGAGGATGCGATCCACCTTCATCCGGTTGACCGCCGCGAGACGGCTTGATAGCCCGTAGCGCGCGACGTTGTCGAGGATGCGCGGTGTGAACTTCTCGTTGATGGTGACGAGTGAGAAGTTGCGCCCCATCATGCACGCGAGGTGCAGGCTCGTTTCGCACAGCGCGAGCACCGGCATGTTCGCGATCTCGCGCGCGGCGTGGAGCCCCGGGTCGCCGATGTTGCCGATGAGGAAGGCGTCGAACCCGCGGCGCATCGCTTCCTGCACGTTGGTCATGACCTCCCCCGATTCGAGGTAATCGAGGTAGTGGAACTGGTCGGCGACGCCGCCGATCTTGGTGATGCCGTGCACCTCGATCTCGGTGCCGGGGTCCTTGACCGAATCGAGGATGCGGCGCAGCGCCTGGTTGTAGTCGCTCCACGCCTTCTGGCGGGACATGCTCTGGTACCAGAGCTTCAATCGATCCCCCGAAGAATTAGCAGTCGGTAATCGCCGATGATTCGGAAAAAGTGTCAGCGCACACTTCTCGCTTTCCAGTAGCCTGGCAGGCGACTTTGGTGTGCCACGACTTCGATGCGCAGGACATCGGACGTGGTGCTGTAGTACAGCGTGAAGGGAAAGCGGTTCAGAACGAATCTGCGGAGGACGGGATCGGCCAGGGAGCCGATCTCGGGATGCTCGAGCAGAAGTTCTGCGGCGCGTTGGACTTCGGCTGCGAAGCGTTCCCCCAGACCCGGGACCTGTAGCTCGTAGTAAGCGGCTGCCTCTGTGAGTTCCAACTCCGCTTCGGGGTGGAACTCAAGCTTCATCGCTTCAGGCGGGAGCTCAATTTCTCAAAAACGCGTTCGCCCGGAACCGGCTTCACCTTGCCGTCAGCCACCTCTCGATGACGTCTCTGCGCTTCCTGGAGCCAGGCGCGCTCCACATCAGCGTCGGCCGGACCATCGAGCTCAGCAATCAACGCGCGGATCAGCTCCGTCTTGTCCTCGAAGCTCAGCGACCGAATCCTGGCTTCGAGCTCAGCGACGTCCGTAGTCATGTTAGCTTCCACACTGCCGGGAATGCGACCAGTATAGCGCCGCGGCTCATTAATCGCTAACGCGAAGAGAAGATGCGGGGAACCCTTCCTATGCGCGCGGCAGAACTCGATTCTGAGCTGACCCCAGCCAGCCCTAGGTTCGGCAGGTTCACTAGGTACACTGCCTGGTGTGCGACTGCTCGCAGGTTCTTTGGGCCGCAAAAGTCTCACCAAGAGGCTCATGGCGTCGTTCCCCACCTCGATTTTGCGTGGCGCATGGCTGGGATTGGCGCGATACTAACCTGAGAAAATGTCCACCGTTCCACTAGATCTCCTCGCCAAATAATTCATGGCAAATTGCCCGAACTGCGGCGCACTGATCGCGTGGGACGCTCCGCGGTGCCCTTCCTGTCCCGCCGAGTTCGAGGGAGATGCCTCTTGGCGCCCGATCCCTGACTCGCCGGAGGAGACGCGGCTATTGATCGATAAGTATGGCAAGGCGGCGGTGCTACCTTCGACCTCGTCACTTCCTGGGAGATTGGCACTCGCGAATCTCTCACTGGGCATGGCTTTCGGCATTTCCGCGCTTTTTTCTCCGGACGGGAGAATGCTGCATTTTTTCGGGGTGGATTCGGCCCTGAGAATCATCCCGCACTTCCAGCAGCATCTCACTGGCGCGCTCGTAAACTACTGGATACCTGCAACCGTAATCTATCTCGCAGCGAGGCTACTCAGGGTAGACACCAAGCTCCGTCCCACCGGCTTGATAAACGCAGCATTCGGCCTTGCAAACTGTTTCTTGATTCTGTACATCGCGGCCCGCGTATTCGCCTCCACGGTAGAGGGGGGCGGCGGGAGCTTCGTGGTCATGAGCCTCGCCCCGTTCATCATCATCCCCTCGTGGATATTGTTGTCCGCAGCATTTCTCTGGCTGGTGATTCGCTCAATCCTTCGCCAAAAAACAGACATGATGGCTGTGCCACCGCGACCGCGCGATTGGACTCGGCTCGAAGTAATTACCATCGGCTTGGCATTCGCCGCGCCCGCAGTATTTGTCTTTGCGCTTCCGCTCGAAAAGATGCATGCGATGATTACCGGATTCAAACGACTTTGCGAGAAAGCGGAAGTGAAAGTAATCGAAAGAGTAAACGGGGCAAAAGGGGTGGCGCTGTTACCAGACCGCTTTTCCGTAATGCGAGAGGAAAAACAGGCAGAAACTGGTCCTTGGGCGGGTTTCCTGTTGAACCAAAGTGTCCTCGAATTCATAGAGCGCCCCGCTACGAAAGAAAGCGGGCTCGCCGGCACGGCAAAGTACGAGCGAATGACTACAGCCGGTGAGCGGGTACTCTCGGGCCTGAAGAAGCGAACACGCTACGCCTTCGAACCGACCGACGTGTTAACGGCGGAGTTTGAGGTTCGCGCTGTTCCGCTGACGGTCGAACGCGGCGCTGAAGTGGGCATCGGGGGAAGCCGCGTCGAAATCCGGCGACGATCGGACGGGCGAATGATCGCGTATGCCCAATATTATTGGAATAATCGAGAGTTCAAGGCCTGCCCACCAGAAACGCATAACGGACTCTTCATCTATCACTTTATTGCTGGCGCTCTCAATGTGAAGAATCTTAAGGATCCAGACGGCATCAAGTGATTGGTGGCCAGTCCTACAACAACTCCACGCGCTGGGATCATTCGTTTCCCGTGGCCGTTTCACGACTGGGTGCTTTAGGCGGTCGAAGAACTGCCTTGGCGGTTTGCCTTTGTGGGGTCTGACCTGGAGGGAGACCCTAGATTTTGCACAGGATCTCAGCGCCCCTGGCGAGCGTTTCCTCCGACTTCGCAAAGCAGAAGCGCAGCACCTTGTGATCGGGCGGCTTGCGGTAGAACGCCGAGATCGGGATCGAGGCGACGCCCCGTTCCTTGGTGAGGCGGACGGCGAGATCGGCGTCGCGCTCGTCGGTGATGGCGTCGTAGGCAAGATTCTGGAAGAAGGTGCCGCGCGAGGGCAGGGGCTTGAAGCGCGACGACCGGACGCCTTGGAGGAAGAAATCGCGCTTGTTCTGGTAGAAGGCCGCGAGCGAGAGGTAGGCGTCCTTGTTCTCCATGTACTCGGCGAGCGCGTACTGGAGCGGGCCGTTGGTGACGAACACGTTGAACTGGTGCACCTTGCGGAACTCGCTCGTGAGCTCCCTCGGCGCGAGCACGTAGCCCATCTTCCAGCCGGTGACGTGGTAGGTCTTCCCGAAGGAAGACACGACGAAACTGCGCTCGGCGAGCCCGGGAAAGCGCGCGACGCTCTGATGCTGGTGGCCGTCGAACACGATGTGCTCGTAGACCTCGTCGCTCACCACCACGATGCCGGTGCCGCGGAGCATCCCTTCGAGCATCCTCATGTCTTCGCCCGAGAACACGCTCGCGGTCGGGTTGTTGGGCGTGTTGACGATGATCAGGCGCGTCCTCGGCGTGATCGCCTGCTGCACGCGCTGCCAATCGATGCTGTAGTCGGGATAGCGCAGCTGGACGAAAACCGGGACGCCGCCGTTCACCTCGATCGAAGGCACGTAGCTGTCGTAGGCGGGCTCGAACAGGATCACCTCGTCTCCGGGCCGCACCAGGGTGGCGACCGCGGTGAAGATGCCGTAGGTCGCGCCCGGCGTCACCGTCACCTCGTGCTCCGGATCGTATTTCGTGCCGTAGAGCGCCTCGACTTTCTCCGCGATGCGCTCGCGCAGCCGCATGACGCCCGCCATCGGCGGGTACTGGTTGAGGCCGGCATTGAAATACCGGGTGACGAGATCGCGCAGCTTTTTCGAGCAATCGAAGTCGGGGAATCCCTGCGACAGGTTGATCGCGTTGTGCTCCTGCGCGAGCCGCGACATCACGGTGAAGATCGTGGTGCCGACGTCGGGCAGCTTGGAGACGATCGGGCGCGGAAACGAGGGCATGGCGGCAGGGTTGGGGCAATCGGTATTCTAGCAGCGGCATCCAGCGTGATTCCTGCGCCCACGCCCCGGACTGCCGTCGCCCGACGGCACGGCGATCGACGCGAAGGGCCGGCCGACCACCGGCGCCGCAGAAGCCCTGAAGGGCGGAATCTTCACCCTCGGCGGCGACCGCGGTTCGGCGCTCGCGTTCGACATCCAGGCGATGTGCCTGCTTTCGCGCGCTCGCCGAATGCGCTCAAGAGACGTCACGTCCCGAAGATCCTGCGCTGTCGCTATTGAACGACAGCAAATCTAACAAAACGATAGATTTTTGCGCTCGTTTCCGAGCGGCGGAAAATCTATCAAACCATCAGATTTTTTCGGACGGCGGAAATTTTCTGTAAGCAAATGTAAACGGACGCGCAGCGTGCCTTGTATGGAGACGGCAATCGTAACAGGATATTTGCACGCGAGAACGGGCGCAGTCCGCCCGGGTGGTTGACGCGGCGATTCGGCGCTGGAAGATGCCCGGTGGCTTCGATTACAGCGCCGTCCTCGGGAGCGACGGATAATTTTCGACACATTATGGTCCCATTCTCAAATGACCAGCGCGCGGACCCAGTACCGGGAAGTATATCCACACCGCACCATCTCCAAGGTGCTCTTCAAGACCCTTGTGGATTCACTCGCCGACTTCAAGCCGGGGCTGCCCACCAAGTCCAGGAGGATAAAGGCCAAGGCGATCAGCGCTGGAAAAGTCACGGAACTGGAAGGACCGGAGTCCTGGAAGGTCATCGATCCGCATTCCCTGGCGGAGCTGGAGCACGTCCGCGTGGAGCTGTTGCTCACGTCGGCGGAACGCAGCAGCTGCGAGCTTCACGTCGAGTTTCGCAGCGGACACATCCTGCTGAACGTCTCGGACATTGATACCGGCTGGGGCAGGAGCGTATTCGAGGATTCGCGCAATTTGCTCGGCCATCTGGGAATATCCCCGAAAGGGTTCAACGAAAAGCTGAGAAAAGCGTACGGCCTCCTCGACATCTTCCAGAACGTTCTCCTCATGCTGGCTGCGGCGATTTTCGCAGCCTGGCTCACTGGCGTGGGAACGCACTTACTTTACGCGTCCCTGGCGCTGTTGATCGCGGGCGTCATGCCGGCCATGACCCGCTCGTACCACTATTTTCTGCCTCCCAAGAGGGCTCAGATCATCCAGGAAACGGTCGCCAAGAGCAGGGAGTTTCCCTGGACGGAAGCCGCCGCGGTACTTTCCTTTCTTACGGGCGCGCTGCAATTGACGCAACAGCTGATAGCCATGGTCTGGTGAGGCGAACCGACCAATCGGTTGAACTACGGGAGAGCTCGCCAGCCGGGATCGCGTCCTGCCTCCCAGTGGAGTAGCCACTGGCGCAACCGCGCCGCGAACCGGCCGGCATCGTCACGCTGAGCCATGAGCTGGAGAAACTCGTGCTGGCGCCGCATCCGGTCCCGGTGCCGCGACCCGTGGACGAGCGGCAGGTTGTGCGCTATATACTCACGCAGTCACGATGACGAGGTGACGCGGTGACGACTGACGGCGGCGTCATGAGAAATGCGAAACCGATTTCGTTCTGCCTTCTGACTTCTGCCTTTTGCCTTGGTATGGCTGGGGCAGCGGCCCAGCCATACTATTCGGCAGCCCGATCTCGGCGCTGCCGTTCATGAAAGCCGGCCGGTTGAAGGGCATTGCCGTCACCAGCGCGACGCGCAGCAAGGCGCTGCCCGATCTGCCGACCGTCGCCGAGAGCGGCGTGCC
>JBOIEM010000009.1:0-5177 GCA_050741115.1 Burkholderiales bacterium | reverse complement strand
GTTTCTATCGAAGCAAAATGATGTCGGCGCAGCCATGCGGTCGAAATCGACGGAACTGCTGAAGCAGTTCACCACCGAGGCAATGACCAATGCGTACTCAAAGGTTGCACCGAAATGACAATGGTGTCGCCTAACAGCGCGCCCCACCGCGACGGGCGAGAAGCGTCGCACGTTGATCAGTCATCTTCCGCGCCCGCGCGTGGGCGCGAACGTTATCCGTTTTATCAATCCAGTCTTGTGTGCCTTCGATCTTCCGTGGTTCGATAACCGAGTGATTCTTAGCGTGCTCGGCGGTTAATGGACAACGCGGTCAAGCAACTGAGCGAAACCATCCGCGAGGCGGCGAAGCAGAAGCGGCCGCTGTGCATACGCGGCGGCGGAACCAAGGACTTCTACGGCGGCCCGATGCACGGCGACAAGCTCGACACCGGCGACTTTCGCGGCGTCGTCGCCTACGAGCCGAGCGAACTGGTGATCACCGCGCGCGCGGGCACGCCATTGGCCGAGATCGAGGCCGCGCTGCGGGAAAAACGCCAGATGCTCGCGTTCGAGCCGCCTCACTTCGGCGCAGGCTCGACGCTCGGCGGCTGCGTCGCGGCGGGCCTCTCGGGTCCACGCCGCCCGTACTCCGGCGCAGTGCGGGATTTCGTGCTGGGCGTGCGCGTTCTCGACGGCAAGGGCGACGACCTCCGGTTCGGCGGCCAGGTGATGAAGAACGTCGCCGGTTACGACGTCTCGCGCCTCATGGCGGGCTCGCTCGGCACGCTTGGCCTCCTGCTCGAGGTCTCGCTCAAAGTGCTGCCGCTGCCGGGCTCGGAGACGACCCTGCGGCTCAAGCGCACCGAAGCCGAAGCGATCGATCTCATGAACCGGTGGGCGGCGCAACCGCTGCCCATCACCGCCACCGCCTATCGCGACGGCGACCTCGGCGTGCGGCTCTCCGGCGCGCGCGTGGCGGTCGATGCCGCAACGAAAAAGATCGGCGGCGAGCGCGTGGATCCCGCGCAGGCGGAACGCTTCTGGACCGGAATCCGCGAGCAAACCGATCCCTTCTTTTCGGGCGAGGTGCCGCTGTGGCGCCTTGCGGTCAAGCCCACGACGCCGCCCCTCGATCTTCCCGGCGCGCAGCTCATCGAATGGGGCGGCGCGTTGCGCTGGCTCAAGTCCCGCGCCGACGCGAAGAGCATTCGCGACGCCGCAGCGCGCTCCGGCGGCCATGCCACTCTCTTTCGTGGCGGGGACCGGTCGAAGGGCGTGTTCCATCCGCTCTCCCCGGCGCTGATGAGATTACACCGCAATCTGAAGCAGGCGAT
This sequence comes from Burkholderiales bacterium, assembly GCA_050741115.1. Lineage (GTDB taxonomy): Bacteria > Pseudomonadota > Gammaproteobacteria > Burkholderiales > SG8-41 > SG8-41. The sequence continues at coordinate 3,864 of JBOIEM010000009.1, read as the reverse complement.
CGACCCCGCCGGCATCCTGAACCCCGGACGTCTCTACCCTGATCTATGAAAAGCGTGGATCCCCGCAGCTAAAGCATGCAGACGAACCTCGCTCCCTTCATCAAGGACACCGCGGAAGGCAAGGAGGCGAACGCGATCCTGCGCAAGTGCACGCATTGCGGCATGTGCACGGCGACCTGCCCCACCTACCAGCTCCTGGGCGACGAGCTCGATGGCCCGCGCGGCCGGATCTACCTCATCAAGCAGGTGCTTGAGGGGGTGACGCCGACGGCGAAGACGCAGCTCCATCTCGACCGCTGCCTCACGTGCCGCGCGTGCGAGACCACCTGCCCGACCGGCGTGCGCTACGGCCGCCTGGTGGACATCGGCCGGCATCTCGTTGAAGAGCGCGTCGCCCGCGGTCCCGTCGAATCCGTGTGGCGCGGCGCGCTGGATACCGTGATCTCCAACCCCTCGCTCTTCGGGCCGCTGCTCAGGATGGGGCAGTTGACGCGCCCGTTGTTGCCGACCGCCCTCAAGCGCAAGGTGCCGCCGCCAGCGGCGCCTGCCGGATCGTGGCCTGCTGCGACTCACGCCCGCAGGATGCTGGTCCTCGAGGGCTGCGTGCAGCCGAGCCTCTCGCCCGCCACCAATGCCGCTGCGGCGCGCGTGCTCGACCGACTTGGAATTTCGCTCGTGCGTGCGGCGGGCGCCGGCTGCTGCGGCGGGGTGTCGTTTCACCTCAACCTGCAGGAGAAGGCGCTCGCCACGATGCGCCGGACGATTGACGCGTGGTGGCCGCACATCGAGCAAGGCGCCGAAGCGATCGTGATCACGGCGAGCGGCTGCGGCGTGACGGTGAGGGACTACGGGCACTACCTGGCACAGGACCCCGCCTACGCCGCCAAAGCGACGCGCGTCTCCGAACTCGCCAGGGACATCAGCGAGGTGATCATCGCTGAAAAGGACAAGCTAAGCTCCCTCATCCCTCATCCCTCAACGGCGGCCTCTGATGCGTCGTCCCAAGATTTCAACTCCAGTGCGTCGGCCGCCCTGCGCGCCACCGGGGGTCAGATCCCCGCCAAGGAGCGGGGCCCCTCTTCCGCCCCTCGACGCGCTCCCATCCCGCGTCAGCGAATAGCCTTCCACTCCCCCTGCACGCTGCAACACGGGATGCAATTGAAAGGACGCGTCGAGGAGTTGCTGGACTCGCTGGGCTATTCCCTGACGGAAGTGCCCGACGCGCACCTCTGCTGCGGCTCGGCCGGCACCTATTCGATCCTGCAGCCGGAGCTTTCGCAGAAACTTCTTGCCAACAAGATCTCCGCCCTCGCCAGCGGCGCGCCCTCCGCGATCCTCACCGCCAACATCGGCTGCCAGGCGCACCTCCAGACCGCGACTGAGTTGCCCGTCCGGCACTGGATCGAGGCGCTCGACGACGCGCTGATTCGCTGATCATCCCGTACGGGACTTGTACTTTTCTCCGGCCCGGCGTACGATTGCCCGCGGACCGTACCCGAGGGCCCCTCGATCATGCTGCAATCGCTTCCGCACGCCGCGTCACGCAAGCTCAAGGTCGCGCGCCGCCCCGAAGGCCGCACCGCGAATTTCGATCGGACGGCGACGTCCCTGTCCATCCCGGTATACGAGGCCGAGCTGTGGACGAGCCGGCAGCGGCAGGCAAGCTCGATCCACGAGATCTCCTACCGCGCATGCTTCAAGCCGCAGCTGCCGGCGTACTTCATCGAGCGGCTGACGCAGGAGGGCGACGTCGTCTACGACCCGTTCAGCGGGCGCGGCACGACTGCGGTCGAGGCCGCACTGCGTGGCCGCAACGTCGTCGCCAACGACGTCAGTCCGCTCTCCTCGATCCTGACGCGGCCACGGCTGGAGCTGCCGTCCATTGCGGAGATCGATGCGCGCCTGAGGTCGCTGAAATTCTCGCTCCGGCCGCGGAGCGGTCTTGATCTCTCGATGTTCTTCCATCCCGATACGGAGTACGAGTTGCTGGGTCTGCGGGAGTATCTCTGCCGGCGCCACCGGAGCGGCGACGAGGACGCGGTCGACCGCTGGATCCGCATGGTGGCGACCAACCGCCTGACCGGCCACTCGCCCGGCTTCTTCTCGGTCTATACGCTGCCGCCCAACCAGGCCGTCTCGCCCGAAGACCAGGTGCGCATCAACGCGCGCCTGAAGCAGGCGCCGGAGTACCGCGACATCCGGGCGCTGATCCGCAGGAAATCCATGCAGCTGCAGGGACGGCTGAGCGCGGCCGACCGCTGGCGCCTGCGGGCGGCCGTCCCCGGCGCCCGTCTGCTGCAGAACGAGGCTGCGGCAACGCCGGAGATCGCCTCCGGGAGCGTACAGCTGACCGTCACTTCGCCCCCGTTTCTCGACGTCGTGCAGTACGCGCGCGACAACTGGCTGCGCTGCTGGTTCAACGGGCTCGACGCCGAGACGGTCGCCGCACGCATCACCATGAGCCGCACGCTGGAGGAATGGGCGGCGGCGATGGCCGCGGTGTTCCGGGAGCTCTATCGCGTGACCCGGCCGAGCGGGTGGGTCGCGTTCGAGGTCGGCGAAATCCGGCGCGGCGAGGTCAAGCTCGAGGAAACCGTGGCCCCCTTGGGAATCCATGCGGGCTTTGACTGTTCCGCGATCCTGATCAACGCCCAGCGCTTCACCAAGACCGCCAACATCTGGGGCGTCCGGAACAACCGCCTCGGCACCAACTCCAACCGGATCGCCCTGTTCCGCAGGCCGTGAACGGTGCTGGACCTGACCCCCTATTTCGGAATCCAGGCCGTGGGGGCGAGCGCCTGCTCCTCGCTGATGTAGTCGAGCACGACCGGCTTGCCCATGGCGAGCGCCCGCGGCAGCATATCCTTCAGCTGACCCGGCTTCTCCAACCGGAACGCGGCGCACCCCAGCGCCTCCGCCACCTTCGCCAGATTCGCGTCCTTCTGAAATCGCCACATCTCGCCGGAACGGTCGTCGCGCTTCTCCTTGTACGCGGCCTTCACCAGCGGGATCTCCTGGTTGAGGGAACCGTTGTTGTTCACCACGACCACGAGGTTGATGCGGTGGCGCGCCGCGGTTTCGAGCTCCGGCAGATGGTAGTAAAGGCCGCCGTCGCCGGTGAAGCACACCACCGGCCGGTCGGGCAGCGCGCACTTCACGCCCATTGCTCCCGGAAATCCCCACCCGAGCGAGCCCTCGCAGCGGACAAAGAGCTGCCCGGGCCGCGTAAAGTCGATCATCTGCCCCGACCACATCCCGGCGTGCCCCGTGTCGGATACCACCACGCCGTCGGCGGGCAGCGCCTGCGCGAGCTCGCGGCAGATGCGCTCCGGGCGCAGCGGCACCGCGTCCGACGCGAGCATCGGCTCCATCGTGGCGCGCCACTCGGCGACGAGATCGCGCACGCGCCCCGTCCACGCTTTCGCGGCGTCGGGCGCCTTGCGCTGGGCGGCGTCGCTCATCTGCTTGAGCGTGACCCTCGCGTCGCCCATCAGCGAGACCGCGTTCGGATAATTCCGGCCGAGCTGGCCGCCGTCTATGTCGAGCTGGATGACCTGCGTTCCCTTCGCGGGTATGCGCCAGTTGGCGGTCACCTGGCCGCCGGCGTGGGCGCCGACGAAGAATACGAGATCGGCTTCCGACACCGCCCGATTCGCGCAGGCGCGCGAGTAGGTGCCGACCACGCCGGCTGACAAGGGGTGAGAATCCAGGATCGCTCCCTTGGCGGTAAGCGAGGTCGCGACCGGGAGCTGGAGCTTCTCCGCAAGTTCCACGAGCTCGGCCTGCGCTCCGGATGACACGACGCCGCCGCCGGCGACGATGATCGCTTTGCGCGCCCCGGAGAGCAGCGCGACGGCCTCGCGC
>JBOIEM010000008.1:0-7541 GCA_050741115.1 Burkholderiales bacterium | reverse complement strand
AATACGCAAGAGAAATCATCGAGCGCAAGAAGGCCGCCGCCGCGCCGAACTGCCCGCTCCTCCGGGGAGCCCTCGGCCGGGCCGCCTCAGAGCCGGCGCCCGCGGCCGCCTGACCGCGCGCCGATTGGCGCCCGCCGCGATCCCCTCCCCGTCCCCCTGATACTTTTCGCGTCGGGTATATTGAAGCCCGATGCGTTCCAGGTGGCTCATCGGCACGCTATCCGTGATCGTCGCGGTCACCATTGCTGTTGGCGTGATTGCGGTCACCGCCCGTCCCGCGCCAGATCATCCGTACTTCGCGGCGGGAAATCCCCGCATACACGTCGTCGCGCACCGCGGCGGAATGGGGCTGCGGCCGGAGAACACGCTCGCGGCGTTCACGCACGCCGTGGCACTTGGTGCGGACGTGCTCGAGATGGACGTGCAGCCCACCGCCGACGGCGCCATCGTGTGCATCCACGACGCGACCGTGGACCGAACGACCGATGGCCGGGGGCGTGTCGACTCGTTCACCCTCGAGGAATTGCGGAAGCTCGACGCCGGCCACCACTGGTCCGGCGATGGCGGAAAGAGCTTCCCGTTTCGCGGCAAGGGAATCCGGGTCCCAACGCTGGAGGAAGTCTTTGCCCGTTTCCCGCAGACGAGAATGATCGTGGAAATGAAGCACGGGGGAGCCGCGCTCGCCCGGCCACTCTGTGAGCGGATCCGCCGCTCGCGGGTGACGGAGAAGGTGCTCGTCGCATCCATGAACGTGGACGCCGTGACGTCCTTTCGCGCCGCCTGCCCGGAAGTTCTCACTGCGATGAGCGCGACCGAGGCGCGCATCTTCCACGGCGCCCTTCTCGCGGGGCTCGAGTCGTTTTACAGCCCCCCGGTCATGGCCCTTCTCATCCCCGACCGGCTGCGCGGCCAGATGCTCGCGACACCGGCGCTCGTGAAGGCCGCCCGCCGGCGCAATCTGCGAGTCCAGGTCTGGACCGTCAACGACGAGGAACGGATGCGCGAGCTCGCGCGGATCGGGGTCGCCGGCATCATGACCGACCGGCCCGACCAGTTGCTGGAGGTACTGGGCCGGGCTGGCGCATCGCGCTGACGGCACTGGGCAGCGGGCACGCGCGTTCCGCGCCGGCGCGTGTGCTAACATCGTTTCACCTTTCCTGGCGCGGGTCCCCATAAGTTGGAAACCTCCGTCGCGAGGCCAATCGAGACCGGCATCACCTCAATCAGCGCCGATGCGCTGGTCGAAATGCTGCGCGAGCTCGCCGCCGAACTGCATCCCTCGCGCGCCGCGATCCCTTCGTCGCTCGATGCCCGGCTCGAACAGGGCTACGGCTTCGACAGCCTGGGACGCGTGGAGCTCTTTCTGCGCATCGAGCGCCGGTTCGGCGTGAGCCTGCCGGAAGCGGTCATGGCGGAGGTCGAGACGCCGCGCGATCTGCTGCGCGCGATGCTCGCGGCGGGCCCCGTGCATCCTGCGCAAGCCGGTGCGATCGAGCGCGTCTCGGCGCTCGCCGTGGAATCGGAGACCCCCGAGGACGGGGCCACTCTGACGGAAGTGCTCGCGTGGCACGTGCGGCGACATCCTGATCGACCGCACATCGTCCTGCAGGACGAGGAAAGCGGCGAGCGCATCGTCACCTACGCCGAGCTCGACCAGGGCGCGCGCGCCGTCGCCACCGGGTTGATCGAGCGCGGGCTCGAGCCGGGACGGGCGGCGGCGATTATGCTGCCCACCAGCGTCGAATACTTCTTCAGCTTCTTCGGCATCCTCCTCGCCGGCGGCATCCCGGTGCCGATCTACCCTCCAGTGCGCCTCTCCCAGATCGAGGATCACCTGAAGCGCCACGCCGGCATTCTCTCGAACGCGCTGACACGGATGCTGATCACGGTCCCGGAGGCCAAGCGGCTGGGGCTGCTGCTGAAGCCCCGGGTGGGCACGCTGAAGGACGTGGTGACGCCGGCAGAGCTGATGCGGCCGGGGGCGCCCGCCGCGGTCCACCGCGCGAGCCCGCAAGATATCGCGATGCTCCAGTACACCTCCGGCAGCACCGGCAACCCCAAGGGCGTGGTGCTGACCCACGCCAACCTGCTCGTCAACATCCGCTGCATGGCCCGCGCCCTGCGGGTCACGCCGGCGGACGTCTTCGTGAGCTGGTTGCCGCTCTATCACGACATGGGCCTGATCGGGGCATGGATGGGCAGCCTCACCTACGGCTTCAAGTATCCCGTGATGTCTCCGCTCAGCTTTCTCGCGCGCCCCGAGCGCTGGCTGCGCAGCATCCACCGCCATGGCGGCACGATCTCGGGCGGACCCAACTTTTGCTACGAACTGTGCCTGCGCCGGATCCAGGATGCCGACATCAAGGGGCTCGACCTTTCCAGCTGGCGCCTTGCCTTCAACGGCGCGGAGCCGGTTTCTCCCGCCACGATGTCGGCGTTCGTTCAGCGCTTCGCCCGATACGGCTTCAGACCCGAGGCGATGACGCCTGTGTACGGGCTCGCCGAAGCCACTCTGGGCGTCGCATTTCCCCCGCCGGCGCGCGGGGTCAAGCTCGACCGCGTCGACAAGGACCAGTTCATGCGCGCCGGGCGCGCGGTGCCGGTCGCGCCGGAACGCGCGGACGCGCTCACCTTCGTCGCATGCGGCCACCCCATCCCGGGCCATCAGATCCGCGTCGTGGACGCGTCGGGCCGCGAGTTGCCGGAACGCGAGGAGGGCTCGATCCAGTTCAGCGGTCCGTCCGTCACCAGCGGCTACTACCGCAACCCGGAGACGACGCGGAAACTCCTGCACGGGGAGTGGATGGACACCGACGACTACGGCTACGTCGCGGAGGGCGAAATCTACATCACCGGGCGCATCAAGGACACGATTATCCGCGCCGGCCGCAACGTCCACCCGTACGAGCTCGAGGACGCGGTCGGCAATCTCGACGGCATCCGCAAGGGCTGCGTCGCCGTGTTCGGCAGCCCCGACCAGCGCTCGGGCACCGAGCGCGTCGTCGTGCTCGCTGAAACGCGTGAGTCGGATCCGGCGCGGCGGGAATCCCTGCGCGGCCGGATCAACGACCTCGCCGTGGCGCTGATCGGCATGCCGGCCGACGATATCATGCTCGCTCCACCGGGGACGGTGCTGAAAACCTCGAGCGGCAAGATCCGGCGCGCCGCGAGCCGCGAGCTCTACGAGAGCGGGGGCGCGGTCGGCACGCGGGCAGTGTGGTGGCAGGTCGTGCGCCTCGCGTGGGCGGCGCTGTTGCCACAGGCGCGCCGCAGCCTGCGCCTCGTCCTCAACTGGATCTACGGCGCCTATGCGTTGTTGATGCTCGGCGCCATCGGCACTGCAACGTGGGCGGCGTGCGCACTCGTTCCACGCACCGCGTGGTGCTGGAAGCTGAGCCATCGCGCAGGGCGCCTGTTCCTCGCGCTGGCAGGCCTGCCGTTCACGGTGCGCGGCCTGGAGCATGTGCCGACAGGGCGCCCCTGCATCATGGCCGTCAACCATCAGAGTTACCTTGACGGCCCGGTGCTCGCGTGCGCGCTGCGTGAGCCCAAATGCTTCATCGCCAAGCGCGAGCTGCTCGATCACTGGGTCCCGCGCATCTATCTCAACAGCATCGGGACCGCGTTCGTCGAGCGTTTCGACGCCCAGCGCGGCGTGGAAGACGCCGGCCGCTTCGCCGAGCGGGTGCGCGGGGGACAGTCGCTCATCGTGTTCGCGGAGGGAACCTTCCGCCGCATGCCGGGACTGCTGCCGTTCCGCATGGGGGCATTCGTGATCGCGGCCCAGGCGGGGGTGCCGGTCGTGCCGGTCACGATCCGCGGCACGCGCTCCATTCTGCGCGACGGCCAGTGGCTCATCCGCCGCGGCCGCATCAGCGTGACCTGCAGCGCGCCGCTCGAACCGAAGGGGTCGGACTGGAACGCGGCGATTCAGCTGCGCGACGCAGCGCGGGCCGAGATCCTGAGGCTGTGCGGGGAACCGGATTTGAGCGAGGAGACTTCGCTGCCGCCCAAATAGCCTCAACAGCGTGTGTCGTGATTGCAGAATCTCGGACCAAGACGATCACCATCGCCTATCGATCGGACACTGGCGACAAAAAAACCCCGCACGGGCGGGGCTTTTTGATTCGGGCCAGAAGTCGGGGCGCAACGGACTCCTGTTACTCGGCACCTTTCTCCGGCGCGGCCGGCGTGTACTCCCTCATTTCTTCATTTCTTCCTTCATCATGCCGCTTTTCTCATCTTTCATCATCCCGCCCTTGCCCTTCTTGTCTTTCATCATCCCGCCTGTATACATGTCCTTCATCATCTCGTCCTTGCTCATTGCGTCCTTCGTCATCTCGCCCTTCTTCATCTCTTTCTTCATCTCGCCTTTCATCATCTCCTTCTTCATTTCGTCCTTCTTCATGTCCTGCGCGTAGGCGCCAGCCGCGACGAGCGGCATGCAACATGCAAACACGGCCGCAATCAGCTTCTTCATGCTCGATTCCCTTTCAAGATTGAACGAAAATCATCGATGCTGCGGGACACACCTGCAATCCCTCACGACCCGCTGAACCAGTTGTATCCCTGGTCTTCCCAGTAGCCCCCCGGATAATCGTTCGTCACGAAGATCGCGACGATGTGCTTCGGGTTCTTGAATCCGAGCTTGGTCGGAATGCGCAACTTCATCGGGAAGCCGAACGGCGCCGGCAGGATCTGATCCACGAAGCGGAACGTGAGCAGGGTCTGCGGATGCAGCGCCGTCGGCATGTCGATGCTGGTGGAGTACTTGTCCGCGCATTTGAAGCCCACGTACTTCGCGGTGAGGTCGGCCCCGACGCGCCGGAGAAAATCGCTGAAGCGCACGCCGCTCCATTTGCCGATCGCGCTCCAGCCCTCGACGCAGATGTGGCGCGTGATCTGCGAGACCTGCGGTTGCAACGCGTAGAGCTCGGGCAGCGTCCACGGCTTCTTCTCGCGCACCAGACCGCCCAGCTCGAGCCGGTAGCTCGCCGCGTCGACGATGGGCACCTGGTCCATGCTGTAGAAGGCGTTGAACGGAAACGGCATGGTGATCGCGCTTTCCGGAAACTCGGGTGCGAGCCGGTTGGGGTCGAAGATCCAGCCTTGCACGCGGTCGTTCCAGCGCGACATCGCCCACAGGACTTTCTGCACCGATTCCGCGTCCGTCACGCTGCAGCCGGAGAGCAGCGCCACCGCGCCCACGCTCAATCCCTGCCGCAAGAACAGCCGCCGCTCAATTTTCTCGATGAGCGGCCGGGGCTGGCCTTTGAGGCTTTCCCGCATTCCGAACAGGCGCTTCATGTCAGTCTCCCTTGGCTGCGGCCGGAACGCGCGCGCGGCCGGTGAACATCGTCGGGAAGGTGCGCGGGACGAGCAGCACCATGATGACGTGGACGATCACGAACAGCACCAGCGCCGCCATCGCGAAGAAATGCACGTAGCGCGCGCCTTCGTAATCACCCATGAGCAGGCCGAGCGTGTAGAACTGCACCGGCTTCCACAGCACGAGCCCGGACAGGACCAGGACGACCGCGATCACGATGACACCCAGGTACGCCGCGCGCTGCGCGGCGTTGTAGACCCGCAGATCGTCGTGTGCGAGCTTGCCGTGGAAAGCGGCCCAGACGTCGCGGAACGCCGCCGCCGGCGCGACCGGCAGCAGCTTGCGCCGGAAGTGGCCGGAGAGAATGCCGTACGAGAGGTAAACGATCCCGCTCAATACCAGCAGCCACATCGCCGCAAAGTGCCACTGCAGCGCGCCGGCGAGCCAGCCGCCGAGCGTCCAGTCGCTTGGAAACTTGAAGCCGAACAGCGGTGACGCGTTGTAGATGCGCCACCCCGACGCGACCATGATCAGGATTGCGAAGACATTGATCCAGTGAGTGATTCTTACGACCAGCGGATGGACGCGAACGAGTTCGCTTCGCTCCGGCGCCATGTGATTGCCCTCTTCCATCGTCCGGCCCACCCTCGCCCGCGGCACGCCGCTCCAACCGATCTACGAAGGATAATCCACCTTGGATGCGATGTCCCGAAGGACCCAATACTCATCACCAATTCTTGCCGGTATACTCGGCTGCGGCTCCGGCCCGCCGCGCAATCGAGGACCCGCCATGACCGAGCGCCGACGCCAGCACGCAAAGGCCTATTCCAATCCGTCGTTCCTGAGCAGCAAGGAAGCGCGCGCCCTGCGCATCCTGTCGGAGTATCTCGAGCCGAAGAGCCGGTTCGAGCGCCTGCGCGTCGATGACACCATTGTGTTCATGGGCTCGGCGCGGGTGAAGTCGCGCGAGGAGGCCCGTGAGGCGCTGCGCAGGGCCGAAGCGGGCGACCGTGACCTCAAGGGCGCGCGCATGGCGGTGAAGATGGCTGCCTACTACGAAGCCGCGCGCGAGCTCGCCTTCCGCCTGACGCAATGGTCCAAGGCGCTCGACCCGAGCGAGCGGCGGTTCGTGGTATGCACCGGCGGCGGGCCGGGCATCATGGAGGCGGCGAGCCGGGGCGCGGCCGAGGCCCGCGGCATGAACGTCGGCCTCACCATCTCGCTTCCGGTCGAGGAGTTCGTCAATCCCTACGTCACGCGCGAGCTCGCCTTCCATTTCCACTACTTCTTCATGCGCAAGTTCTGGTTCGCTTACCTTGCGAAGGCGGTGATCGTGTTCCCGGGGGGATTCGGCACGCTCGACGAGCTGTTCGAGCTCCTGACGCTGGTGCAGACGCGCAAGATGCGCAAGCCGATGCCGATCGTCGTCTTCGGCACCGAGTACTGGCGGGAGGTGGTGAATATCGACGCGCTCGTGCACCACGGCACGATCGGCGCGCGGGATCCGCAGCTAATGCACTACACCGATTCGGTGGATGACGCCTATGACTGGATCGTCCGGCACCTGACCGAGTACGCCCTCGGCCAGCCCGGCCCGATGCTTTAAGCCCCGTGGGTCGTGGGTCGCGAATCGACCCGGTTTCGGAATAAAAAGGGTCAGCTCAATGGCCCGCCAACTCGTTCCACTGCGGAAGCAACACGATGCTGTTCGGGTTGTAGCCCTTGTTCTTCAGCGTGTCCACGCTGCCGATGACTTTTTCCGCCTTCAGGTCGACGATGGTGATCGAGCCGTCGCTCATCCCCGGCAGATTGAGGAGCGCATTCTGCACGTAGGCGTAACGCCAGTCCTTGGTGAAAGCAACGTGGTGCGCGCCCTCGGCCGTCGGGATTGACTTCAACAGCTTCGGCTTGGCCGGATTGCCGCTGATGTCGAATAGGTGTAAGTGACCGGGCTTCGCGGTGGTCACATACATCCGGCTCGCCTTCATGTTGAAATAGATCTCCAGCGGGACGCCGGCGTTCTGTGCCGAGAAATCGTGCGCCTGCTCGACAACGAAGTCCTTCTTTGCGGGTACCCAAGTGGCAGTCCACAGCGTGCCGCCGTACATATTGGTGACATAGGCGACCGGTGGATTGGCCCCGGGGACGAACAGGATCTCCACCGGCGCTTCGCGAGACGGCGATGGCTTTTTCGAGACCTTGTAGGTGCCCA
>JBOIEM010000007.1:0-7898 GCA_050741115.1 Burkholderiales bacterium | reverse complement strand
GCGCCGGGAGGTGATCCGCGCCATGTTCTCGCTGGAGACGATCGGCTATTACTCTGATTCCCCGGGCAGCCAGCGCTACCCGTTCCCGCTCGGCTTCTTCTACCCCTCAACCGGCAATTTCATCGCCTTCGTCTCCAACCTTTCCTCCCGCCCGCTGCTGCACGAGGCGCTCGCGTCCTTCCGGCGCCACGCCGGCATCCCGTCGGAGGCCGTCGCGGCGCCCGCCTGGATTCCGGGCGTGGACTGGTCCGACCACTGGTCGTTCTGGCGCGAAGGCTGGCCGGCGCTGATGGTGACCGACACCGCGCTCTATCGCTACCCCCACTACCACACCGAACGGGACACGCCGGACAAGGTGGACTACGAGCGCCTCGCGCGGCTGGTCACCGGGCTGCACGGAATGTTGCGGGAGCTGGCAACCCGGGGCTAATCTCACTCCATGCCGCTCTCTTACCCGCGCTCCTTTCCGCGGCTGCTGGCGGTCGGGTTCACGCTCGTCGCGCTGCCGCTGATGTTCGCGCTCGTCAGCAACGCGGTTTCGGTGGATCGCCTCGCCAATCGCAGCCAGAACGCGGTCTACCAGGCCGTGCAGGCCACCCAGAGCAGCCGCCGGCTGGCGCAGCAGCTGAACGCGCTCGAGCGCACCGCCCGCCAGATGCTGATCCTCGACGACCGCTCGCTGCTCGACGCGTACGCGGCGAGCCGCCGGCAATTCGAGCAGGCGGTGGCGGAATTCGCGAACCTCCCGCTCGACGCGGAGCAGAAGCGCGTGCTCGACGGCATCGTCCGCGGCGAGGCGGCGGCCTTCGGCGCCCTGTCCGGCCCCGGTCCGAAGAGCCCCGAGGCCGGGGCGGCGGTCGAGACCTTCATCGGCCTGTCCGAACAGGCCCAGGCCCTGGTCGCGCGCTCCAATGCGGCGATCGGCCGCGAGGTAGAGGCGATGCGAGAGACCGCCGACCGCGCCCAGCGCATCACGTTGTGGCAGCTGCTCGCGCTCCTGCCGGTGATGGTGTTCCTGGTGATCGGGTTCTCCATCCTCATTACGCGCCCGATCCGCCAGATCGACGCGGCGATCCGCCGGCTGGGCGGCGGTCAGCTCCGCGTGCCGGTGGCGGTCAACGGGCCGCAGGACCTGGAGCAGCTCGGGGAGCGGCTGGAGTGGATGCGGCGCGAGCTGCTCGACGTCGAGCAGCAGAAGAACCGCTTCCTGCGCCAGGTTTCGCACGAGCTGAAGACGCCGTTGACGGCGCTGCGCGAGGGCGCGGAACTCCTCACCGAGGAGGCGGTCGGAAAGCTGACGCCGGAGCAGCGCGAGATCGCGGAGATCCTGCGCCATAACAGTGTAGAATTGCAGAAGCTGATCGAGGACCTGCTGTCGTTCGGCGCGAGCCAGTTCCGCAAGGTCACCGTTGATCTCGGGCCGGTGGACATCCGGGAGGTGATCGGGCGCGTTGCCGAGGACCAGCGGCTCGCGATCAGGGCCCGGGGCCTTGCTCTCGACATCGCCGCCGAAGACGTGATGATCCCCGCTGATTCGGAAAAACTTCGCGTCGTGCTCGACAATCTCATTTCCAACGCCGTCAAATTCTCGCCGCCGGGCGGCGTCATCGGCGTGCGCGCGCGCTACGACGGCGACGCGCTCGAGCTCGACGTGACCGACCAGGGACCGGGTATTCCGCCCGCCGAGCGCATCCGCATCTTCGATCCGTTCTACCAGGGGAGCCAGGCGGGCGCCGGACCGCTGCGCGGCACCGGCATCGGGCTCTCGGTCGTGAAGGAGTACGTGTTCGCCCACGGCGGCAGCGTGGAAGTCGTGGACAGCGCGCGCGGCGCCCACCTGAGGATCAGGCTTCCGCTCATCCGCGCGGAGGCCGGCGCGTCGTGAGGAGCCGCATTTCGGTACCCGTGCAAATGACTGACAGCACATTTGCACCTCGAATCTCCCCTCGCCACTGGGGGAGAGGGGCGGGGGTGAGGGCATTGATCCTGCTCGGCATCGGCTGCGCGGCCGCCCTCGCGGGTTGCGGCGTCATCCGGATTGCCGAGCCTCTGGAGCCGGCGCCCTGGGTGCAGGCGGGCTCGCCCCAGCCGGTCTCGGACATCGAAAGCCTGGTGCTGTATTTCCAGCACATCCGCAAGCTCCCCGCTTCCGAGGCGGGCCGCGAGCACGAGGCGGCGCGCCAGGCGTACGCCCGCTCGCGCACGGACTTCAACCGCGTGCGCCTCGCCATGATACTTTCGCTGCCCGGTACCGGGTTCACCGACGAGACGCGCGCGCTCGGCCTGCTCGACACCGTCGCGAGCCACGAGGGCGGGCGGCTGCAGGGGCTCGCCATGCTGCTCGGCGCGAGCCTGCAGGAGCAGCAGCGGCTTGCCACCAGCGCCCAGGGGCTCCAGCAGAAGCTCGACGCCCTGCGGTCGCTCGAGCGCAGCATGATCGAAAGGGGCCGATGAGCGCACCGCGCGCGAGCATCCTGGTGGTGGACGACGACCCGGACCTGCTGCGCCTCATGCAGATCCGTCTGACCGCCGCGGGCTACGCGGTTTCCACCGCCGAGAGCGCGGAGCGCGCGCTTGGGCAGGTGAGCGCCACGCGCCCGCAACTGGTGGTGACCGACCTGCGGATGGGCGGCATGGACGGCATGGCGCTGTTCGAGGCGATCCGCAGCGGGCATCCGATGCTGCCGGTCATCGTTCTGACCGCGCACGGCACGATTCCCGACGCGGTTTCCGCCGTGCAGCGCGGCGTGGCCGGCTACCTGACGAAGCCGTTCGACCCCAAGGCGTTGCTGACCGAGGTCGAGCGCGCGCTGGCGATGGCGGGCGGACCCCGGGATGCCGGCGCGAGCGGGGACGAATGGCGCCGCGAGATCATCACGCGCAACCACGCCATGGAGGACGTGCTGGCGAAGGCGCGGCTCGTCGCGGAGAGCGACGCGAGCGTGCTGATCTCCGGCGAGTCGGGGAGCGGCAAGGAGATGATCGCGCGCGCCATCCACCGGGCGAGTCCCCGGCGCGACTGTCCCTTCGTCGCGATCAACTGCGGCGCGATCCCCGAGCCGTTGCTCGAGTCGGAGCTCTTCGGCCACGTGCGGGGCGCCTTCACCGGGGCCGTGCGCGACCACAAGGGGCTGTTCCTGGCCGCCAACCAGGGAACGCTGTTTCTCGACGAGATCGGCGACATGCCGGTCGCGCTGCAGGTGAAGCTGCTGCGCGTGCTGCAGGAGAAGAAAGTCCGGCCGGTCGGCTCCACGGACTCGCATGACGTGGACGTGCGCGTGATCTCGGCGACGCATCGCAACCTCGAGGCGGAAATGGCGGCGGGCAATTTCCGCGAGGACCTCTATTACCGGCTGAACGTGGTGGCGCTCTCGATCCCGCCCCTCGGCGAGCGGCGCGAGGACATCCCCCTCCTCGCCGGCCACTTCCTCGGCCTCCTTGCCGCGAAGTACCACAAGACCGTCAACGGCTTTGCCCCGGACGCGATGGAGCTGCTGGTCGCGGCGGCGTGGCCCGGCAACGTGCGCCAGCTCTACAACGTCGTCGAGCAGTCGGTCGCGCTCGCGACAACGCCCATCATCCCGGTGTCGCTCGCGCAGCAGGCGATCCAGAACCAGCAGGCCGAGTTCGCGTCGTTCGAGGAGGCGCGGCGGCGGTTCGAGCGCGAGTACCTCACCCAGCTCCTGAAAATCACCGAGGGCAACGTCACGCAGGCGGCACGGCTCGCCAAGCGCAACCGCACCGAGTTCTACAAGCTGCTCGGACGGCACCAGCTCGATCCCAAGCTCTTTAAAAACCGCTAACGCGCTCCTCTGGGTCCTCTGTCGCTGCTCCGCGACAGGAAAACCCCTGCCGAATCACCCCCCTAGGCTCTGAACTCCGGGCCGCGTTGCCGAAGGGCGACATCCGGACCCGGAGTGATTAACCTAACTCTCTGATTACACATATGAATATTGCTGGTACGGCAGTTGCACCATTGGCGGTTCCCGCCGCGCGTTGGCGGCTTGCTTGCGGCCGGACGAAAGGAGCGATCGATGGATGCCGTCAATATGACCCAGGGAAACGCGGGCGCCGTGGAGAAGAATGCCAGAATTCTCTATCCCCTCATGCTGATCGCCGCAGCGGCCGTGATCGTTTTCAGCGTCCTCGGCATCGCCGCCATGATGGGCTGGATCGCCGCAGTTTGAGCAGGAAGGGGAGTACCGCCTTGAGGACGATTTGCGCGCTGGGGGTGGGCGCGCTGCTTTGCGCGGGCAGCCTCGCCGCCGGGGCGGACGCGAAGGACGCGGCGACTGCCGCGGCCGCGAGCGGCGCCGTTTCCAGCACCGAGCCGCAGGCCCAGGCTCGCCTCGTACGCGAATTCTCGGGGTTCGCCGGGTCGGATGCCAATGCGCGCAGCCTGGTGGCGGGATTGCGGCAGGGCGGCGAGATCACGCTCACCGCGCCCGCCGCGGGTGGACAGCCCGGCCCGGCAGTCCGGTTCGTCCCGCCCACCCGTCCCATGGATTATGGCAATATCCGCATTGCACTCGCGCTCGCCCGGGAACAGCTCGCCCAGCTCGGCATCGGCCGGCCGACGCCGGCCCAGATCAAAGCCGTGCTTGCGGGCGGCGGGATCGCGAGCCACACGAACGGGCGGGCGGCGAGCCCGTTCCTGGTTCCGGGCGTGCTTCAGATCAGGGCGAGCGGCATGGGCTGGGCGAAGATCGCCGGCACCATGGGAGTCACGCTTAACCAGGCCATGAACGGCAAGACCCACCAGGCAAGCGTTCCCGCAGCGCAGGATTCAAGGCGTCCGGGTTCGGCAAGCGTCGCGGGGGGTGTCATCCCGGTGGCGGTGGCAGGAACCGATGTCCCGGTGCCGCGCCGCTCCGGCGCCGCGCCGGGGCCGATTTCCTCGGCCTCGATCACGACAAGCTCGGCGGTGCGTCCGGCGACCCCGGCTGCGCCCAGGGTAGCCGCACCGGCGCGACCCCCTGCCGGCGACCCGGCAGTGAAGAAGCGCGGCTCCGGGGCGAGCGTCGTGGCTGCCGCGGACCACTCGGCGAAAGGCGCCCCGGTCACGGCGCCCGTTCCGGCGGCCGGACTCGGGAACCTAGCCGCGCCACTCGAAAAATCCGACGTCCCCATCGGCCCCGAGGACGGCCAGGCAACGGACTGATAAGGACTGACGACGCGCCGCGCGGGCAGGGGCCCCCGGGCGGCGGCACATACGGGTCCCGCAGGGAGAGGCGAACATGGCGACTGTCAATCAGGGAAGGGTCAAACGGGTCCATGCGGAATTTCGCGGCGACGAGGCGGTGGAGCTCGAGATACTCGAAGTCATGCTGCGCATGGGGGAGGTCTCGCGCACGCGGATCGACACCGATACCAAGATGGTGCGCCTCGCGGTCAAGGCGCTCGAGCGGATGATCGCCGATTACGCCGGCAGGACCGGCCAGCGCTACCCCACCTACCAGATGCTGTCCAGGTTCCTCGACGAGCGGGAAACGCCGGCTCAGCCCGAGCCATCGCGCGTCGTGAGCATCCAGAAATGAGCATTGCCCGTGAGCGGCGGGAGTTGACTCAGACTGAATGGGCTTTCTAGTTTCCGGATCGAGAAGCAACCGGTTGTGGTGGGGCGTGCGTCAGGTGATGTTGCACGCCGTCATTACGCTGCTCGCTCTCGGAATTGCGTTTTCGCTTCCGGTCGTCGCCCAATACATCCTTTACCAATGGTGGCCGCGCGTTGCCTCGGACACCAACTTGTTGCTCGCCTTCGAGCTCGGTCTGGCCGCGTCGCTGGTGCTGATGTTCAACCTGTGGCGCTTTGCGTCCGAAAACCGGTTCAAGGGAAAAGTCGCCGATACCGCGGCGCTGGTCTACGCGCGCCGCAGCGCAAGCTGGCTCGCGCGAATACGCGAGCGCAGCCTGGTCAGGAAGCTGCCCGCGGTTCGCGACGCCTACATCCTGACCTTGACCGGCTACGACACCTTCGCCGACGCGAAGAGCCTGCTACGGAAGCCGCTGAAGTCGGCCTACGAGATTCGCGTCATGCTGCTCAACCCGGCCGCCCGGAGCGCGCAAAAGCGCATCAACTCGCTGCCGCAGGAGGTCACCCGGCAAAGCTATATTGAAGAGGTCGAAGCGAGCATCGCGCATCTGGCGATGCTGCGCACGCTGGGCAAGCGGGTGACGCTCAAGTTCTACGAGAACGAGCCGTTCTGGAAGGTCGTGGTGCTGGGGGATTTTCTCTGGCTGCAATATTGCCACAGCGGCTTCGAGGTGAAGGGTGAGCCCGAATACGTGTTCGCCCACAACCCGGCCAATCCTAGGCTCGGGTTGTTTGTCCCCTTTTACATGTATTTTCTCGAGCAGTGGAGCGACGCGCGCCATCCGCGTTACGATTTCGATACCCGCGAGCTGGTTTATTGTGACGAGCGCGGCCGCGAAATCCGCCGCGCTCGCTTCACCGGCGACGGCGTTCCCGCGCCGGCGTTGCTCCATCCGCAGGCGAGGCCCGCCGCGGCCGCTTCGGCGATCAGGCATGAACGCCGGGAACTGGAAACGAACGCCTGAACGGGGATTCCCTCTCGCGCCCCGCTGGCGCGGCGCGCGTAGTCGCTGCGGCCGCGGCCGCTAGGCTCCGTCAGCCCTGTACGCGCGCAAGACGGACGACTTCCGGAATACGCCGGAGCGCGCGCAGGATGCGCGCGAGGTGCAGGCGGTTGGACACCTGCAGCGTGAAGAACATGTTGGTGTAGCTGCTGCCGTCCTCGGGGTCCACCGCCACGTTCTGGATGTTCGATCCCGCCTCCGCGATCTCGGCGGCGACCTTGGCGAGCACGCCGCGCTGGTTCGCCACCACCAGCTTGATGCTGACCTCGAACAGCTTCCGGGTCTCGGGGTCCCACGTCACGTCGAGCACCCGGTCGGGGTCATGGCGCGCCCTGGTGATGACCGAGCAGTCGTGGGTGTGGATCACCATGCCCTGGCCCTTGCTGATGATGCCGATGATGGGGTCGCCGGGTATCGGCCGGCAGCACTGCGCGAGCTGCACCGCCATGCCATCCGAGCCGTGGATAATGACGGAACCCCGGGCCGGGACCTCGTTCGGGCCCGGCTCGCCCCGCGACAGCAGCCGCCGCGCCACCACCGCCGACAGGCGCTTGCCGAGCCCGATGTCGGCGAGGATCTCCTGGCGCGACTTGGCGCCGGCGTCGCGCACGAACTTGTCCCACTGGGCGTCCTTGATCTCGGCCGCCGGGGCGCCGAGCGCGGTCAGCGCCTGATTGAGCAGCCGCTCGCCGAGCTTCGCCGACTCCTGGAAGTGCATCGTCTTGAGAAAGTGGCGGATGCGCGAGCGCGCCTTGCCGGTCGCCACGAAGTTGAGCCACAGCGGATTGGGCCGGGCGTGCGCCGCCGTGATGATCTCGACCCGGTCGCCGTTCTTCAGCTCGGTCCGCAGCGGCATCAGCTCCTGGTTGATCTTCGCCGCCACGCAGCGGTTGCCGATGTCGGTGTGCACCGCGTAGGCGAAATCCACCGCGGTCGCCCCGCGCGGCAGCGACAGGATCTTGCCCCTGGGCGTGAACACGTAGACCTCGTCCGGGAAGAGGTCCACCTTGAGGTGCTCGAGGAACTCGACGGAGTCGCCCGACTGCGACTGCATCTCGAGCAGGCTCTGCAGCCACTGGTGGGTCTTCTTCTGGAGCTCCGAGAGCGAGGTATCGGAGTCCTTGTAGAGCCAGTGCGAGGCGACCCCCGCCTCCGCGATCTTGTGCATCTCGCGGGTGCGGATCTGCACCTCGATCGGGGTGCCGAAGGGGCCGAACAGCATGGTGTGCAGCGACTGGTAGCCGTTCGCCTTGGGGATCGCGATGTAGTCCTTGAACTTGCCGGGGATCGGCTTGTAGAGG
>JBOIEM010000006.1:0-19691 GCA_050741115.1 Burkholderiales bacterium | reverse complement strand
GACATGAGCGTGACCACCTTCCTCAAGGCGCGGCACGCCGGGTCGCCGTTCCTGGTGGTCGGCATGATCATGAACGACGCCACGACCGCGTATGCCGACAACCCGCTCGCGATCGTCGCGCGCAAGGGATCGGGCATCACGCGCGTCGAGGACTTGAAGGGCAAGCGCATCGGGCTCGCGAAGGAGCAGACCTCGGACGAGTACTTGAAGATGGTGCTCGCCCGGCGCGGATTGAGCTACGGCGAGATGAATATCCAGAACATCATGGCGCCGCCGGCGCTGGTGAAGGCCTTTGCCGCCGGCAAGATCGATGCGATGGTGTCGTGGGAGCCGTTCAACACGATGGGCCTCATGGGCGCATCGGAATCCTACGAGGTGCTGCGCGGCGGCGGCCACCTGTCCTACATGATGATCGCCACCGTCCACGATCCGATGGTGCAGGAAAACCCGAGGCTGATCCAGGCGTTCGTCAACGGGCTCGCCGCCGCCTCGCATTACACTCGGCAGAACCGGGGCGAGGCGGTCGCGATTTTCGCGAAATGGGTGCCCGGCGTGGATCTCGAGGTCGCGCGCAAGGCGATTCAGCACATCAACTACGACCCGCGCATGTCGCGGCAGAGCCTGCAGGCGTTCGAGAACGCGCAGAACGAGCTGCTGAAGCTCACCATCAAGGGCGCGAAGCCGATCCCGATCAATAGCATCGTTCTCATCTCCTACACGGAAGCCGCGCAGCGGGCGCACCCGGAGTACTTCGCGGATCTGCCGGCAGTGCGATGACGCGCGCCCGGCGCCGGTGTCTATGCGGCCATTCGTAATACCCCTGTCCTCTCCCGAGGCGGCCGACGCAGGCCGGTTTGGGCCCAAGGCCGCTAACCTTGCCGCCTTGGGCCATGCGGGCCTGCCGATACCCGGCGGCTACTGCGTCGCCCGGGAGGCGTATCAGCTGCAGTTGGCTGGCCTCGGTCTCGAACACACCGCGTGCGAGGTGTTTTCCTCGGAGGACGCCGCGGCGCGGCGCGCCGCTTTGCAGTTGCGCATGCGGTTGATGGAGGAGCCGATCGTCGCGGAGGTGCGGGAACCGCTCCTTGCGGCGTGGCGCTCACTCTGCGGGGACGGGGCAAGGCCGGGCGTGGTGCGCTCGTCGGCGCTGGTCGAGGACCGCCACGGGTCGAGCTTCGCGGGACAGTTCGAGAGCTACCTCGGCCTGGACCATGAGGCGGATTTCCTCACTGCCGTGCGCGCCTGCTGGGCCGCGCTGTGGGCACCGCGCGCGCTGCGCTACATGGCCACCCATGACCTTGACCCCGTGCACACCGCAATGGCCGTCTTGATTCAGCCGCTGGTGGCGGCCCGAGCCGCGGGCGGTGGATTGAGCCAGACAGCGGAAGGCGGGATGCTGATCAATGCGACGCCGGGGCTCGGTGCCGCGATCGCCCAGGGCGAGGTCGCTCCCGACCGCTACCTGCTCGGCCGCGACGGAACCGTGCGCGAGAGCCACGCGGGCATCACCTACCACCAGGCTACCTGCGTTCACCAGCCGCGATCGTCACGACCGTCGCGGGCGAGCAGGACCTGTCTCGAGCTCTCGCAGGTGCGGGAACTCGGCCAGCTGATGCTCCAGGCCGAGGCCGTCATGGGCATGCCCATCGAGGTCGAATGGGCGCTCGACGATGAGGGAATCAAGCTGCTGCAGGCAAGGCCGCTTCATCTCGATGACAGACCTGCATCCCGGCCAGCCGACCCGATCTGGCTGCGCCAGCCGCGCCTGCGGGGCCAGCCGGCGGGCGTCGGCTGGGGCACCGGGCGCGCCTGCGTGGTGAATTGCGAGTGCGAGATCTCGCGCATCGGCCCCGGCGATGTGCTGGTCACGCGGATGGCCGGACCGGCGCTGGGGCGCGTGCTCGCGACCGTGGCAGGCGTCGTCTCGGAGCTCGGCGGCAGCACCTCTCACCTCGCCTCGCTTGCACGCGAGCGCTGCGTACCCATGGTGCTGGGCGTGCCCGGCGCCACCCTGCAAATCCCCGACGGCGCGCAGGTGGCCGTGGACGGCGTGGCGGGGATCGTCAGATGGATGAAGTCCGGCCGCTAGGCCGCCGGATTTCATAATGAACGTCGAATCACGACTCACGCCTGTCCTGAGCGACGCCGAAGGGAACGACAATTCACGTTTTTGGAGGAAGAAATGACGCAAAGACTACTCGGAATTTCTGACGAGGAAGCAACGGGCGTCGCGAAGGAGATCTTCGAGTCGTCGACCCAGTTGCTGGGACGCACGGCCAATCTGTTGCGTATCCTCGCCCACAGCCCGTACGTCGCGCGGTGGATCCTGCCGTTCATCGCCGCGGTGCGCCAGCCTAACGCGGGCGCCATGTCCGACGTGCGCCTGCGCAACCTGGCCGTTCTGAAGACCTCGATCATCAACGGCTGCAAGTACTGAACGGAGCACAATCGGGTGCTTGGTCAAGCACTGGGACTGAAGGACGAGGAGTTCGAGGCGCTGCAGGGCGACTACCGATCGAGCGCGCTGTTCAACGAGCGGGAGAAGGCGGTCCTGGCGTGGTCGGAAGCAATGACGCTCAACACCGCGAAACGGGACAAAGCCGTGTGGGAGGAGCTGCGCCGCCTCTTCAACGATGCCGAGATCGTGGAAATCTCGCTCGCCTGTGCCATGTTCAACATGATCAACCGGCTGAACGACTCGCTCTGGACCGAGCTCGAGCCGGAGGAATACAACCGCAGGCAGCACCGCGCGGTCGGCGTGACCGCGCAGGCGCTTGAGGACTACGCTTGCCGCATCTGCTCTGAGAAAGGAAAGGCGTAACACCACGAGCGTCATTCCCGCGTAGGCGGGAATCCAGTACGCCACTGATTTGGAATACAGTTTTCTGGGCTCCCGCCTTCGCGGGAGCGACGGAAGTTTCGCAACTGCGCGTTAATCCATGCGGCCGAAGATATACATTACCCAGCCGGTCGCCGCGAGCGCGATCGAGCGCCTGCGCGCGGTGGCGGACGTGGAGATGAATCCCGACACGCTCCACATCGCCACGAAGAGCGAGCTGCTCGAGAGGCTGCCGGGGCTCGACGTTCTCTTCTGCCTGCTGCACGACCGGGTGGACCGCGACGTGATTGCCGCCGGCGCGCGCCTGCGTGCGATCGCCTCGATGAAGATCACGCCGTCGGACATCGACGTCGCCGAAGCGACGGCGCGGCGCATCCCCGTCACCGTGATCGAGCCGATCGTGACCGAGGCGACCGCCGACATGCACTTCGCGCTGCTGCTTGCGGTCGCCCGGCGCGTCGTCGAGGGCGACCGCCTGGTGCGATCCGGGATCTTCCCCGGGGCGCAGTCGGCGCACCTGCTGGGCGCGTGGGTCCACGGCAGGACCATCGGGTTGATCGGCGGCGGCGGCCGCATCGGCAAGGCGGTCGCGAAGCGGGCGCAGGGCTTCTCGATGCGCACGCTCTACTGGACACCGCGCCGCAAGCCGGAAAACGAGGAGCGGGAGGCCGGCATCGAGTACGTCCCGTACGACCGACTGCTCTCCGAGTCTGATTTTGTCTCGGTCCACGCCTCCCTTAGCACCGAGACGCGGCACCTGGTCGGCGAGCGGGAGCTGCGTCTCATGAAGCCGACTGCGTTTCTCGTCAATACCGCGCGCGGCCCGATCGTGAACGAGCACGCGCTCGTGCGCGCCCTCGCCGAAAAGCGCATCGCTGGCGCGGGGCTGGACGTCTACGAGAACGAGCCCCGGGTCGAGCCGGCGCTGCTCAACCTGCCAAATGTCGTGCTCACGCCGCACCTCGGAAGCGCCGTCAAGGAGCTGAGGGAATCCATGGCCAACGTCGTGGTGGACAACATCCTGGCGGTGCTGGAAGGCCGGCAGCCGCCGAATTGCTGGAATCGCGAGATTTACAATTCGTGACGAGTGACGGAGGCGAAAGGAAGCACAATGGCGGCCAAGGCGAAAGTGGTGCTGACCGATTACGTCTGGGAGTCCCTGGACGTGGAGAAGAAGATTCTCGCGGGGCTCGCCGACCTGGTGCCCATGCAAACCAAGAAGCCGGAGGATTTTCTCCCGCAGGCGGCGGATTGCGACGCGCTACTTAATACCTACGCGGGCCCGATCACGGCCGACGCCATGGTGAAGATGCCGAAATGCAAGATCATCGCGCGCTACGGCATCGGAGTGGACACGATAGACCTCGAGGCCGCCACCCGCGCGGGCATCATCGTCACCAACAATCCCACCTATTGTATCGAGGAAGTGGCCGAGCACACCATGGCGTTGCTGCTCGACAGCGCCCGCAAGATCGCTTTCTACGACCGGCTGGTGCGCGCCGGGACCTGGGCCGTGCCGCCGGGGAAGCCCCTCTACCGGCTCGTCGGCCGCACCTTGGGGCTCGTCGGATTCGGCAACATCGCGCGCCAGGTGGCGGTACGAGCGGCCGCGTTCGGCATGCGGGTGCTCTACGCTGATCCCTACGTCAAGCAGGGGCAATTTCCGGAGCCGGGCAGGAAAGTGGAATTGCCCGAACTGTTCAAGGAATCGGACTTCATTTCCGTGCACCCTCCCCTCACGCCCCAGACGCGCGGCATGATCAACGACGACGCGTTTTCCAGGATGAAGCCCGGCGCAATCCTCATCAATTGCTCCCGCGGCCCGGTCGTGGACACCGCGGCGCTGGTTCGGGCGCTCGACGCGAAGAGAATCGCGGGCTGCGCGCTCGACACCACCGATCCCGAGCCCCTGCCCGATCTGCACCCCTTGCGCGGGCGGGAAAACGTGGTCATCAATCCCCATGTCGCCTGGTACAGCGAGACCGCCATGGTGGGCCTGCAGGCCGGGGCGCCGGAGGAGGTGCGCCGCGTGCTGACCGGCGAGTGGCCCGTCAACGTGGTCAACAAGGCCGTGAAGGGCAAGAGCCGCGCAGGGCTCTGATAACATCGAAATGAGGAGGAAACGAAAATGTCCCTACGACGCAACCTGACCCTGGTGGCCGGTTTTCTGGTTGCCGGCGTACTCATCGCCGGACCGTTGTCTGCGCAGGATTTCCCCGCCAGGCCGTTAAGAATGGTGGTTCCGTTCCCGCCGGGCGCGGCGAGCGACTTCCTCGCCCGCGTGCTCGGGCAAAAGCTGACCGACGCATGGGGCCAGCAAATCGTGGTGGACAACCGGCCGGGGGCCGGCGGCCTCATCGGCGGCACGGTCGTCGCCCGGGCGAGCCCCGACGGCTACACCATCGCGCTGATCGGCCAGCCGCATCTCACCGCCGCGCTGCTCTCGAAGCAGCCGCCGTGGGACCCGCTCAAGGACTTCTCCCACATCGGTCTGGTCGCCTCGATGCCGAACGTCCTGACAGTGGGCCCGGGCCTGCAGGTGAATACGCTCTCCGACCTGATTGCGCAGGTGCGGGCCAAACCCGGCTATTACAACGTCGGTTCCGCCGGCATGGGCAGCTCGTCGCACCTGGCGGCCGAGATGTTCAACGCCGCGGCGGGCCTGAAATCCGTGCACGTGCCGTTCAAGCTTATCGGGGACATCATCGCGGAGATGTACGGCGGCCGCATCCACTATTACCTGTTTCCGCTCCCGGCCGTGATGCCGGTGCTGAAGGAAGGCAAGATCCGGCCCATTGCGACGGGCGGGCGGGCGCGCGCCGTCGCCCTCCCCCAGGTGCCGACCATGTCGGAAGCGGGCCTACCCGGGTTCGTGTCCGAAACCTATTTCGGGTTGCTCGGTCCGGCTGGCGTACCGAAAAAGGTCATCGTCCGGATCAACGCCGAGACGGTCAAACAGCTGAAGACCGACGATCTCAAGACGCGCTTCCAGAACGGCGGCGCCGACGCGGCCTCCAGCACGCCCGAGGAGTTCTACCGGATCCAGCAGGCCGAGCAGGCGCGGGTGAAGACGATCATCCAGGACATCGGCTTGAAGCCCGTCTTCTGATGATCAACGCCGCGATCATCGGCCTCGGCTGGTGGGGCCGGAACATCGTCCAGTGCGTGCAGGGCAAGAGCGCGAAGCTCCGCTTCGTGCACGGCGTGAGCAAGGAGATCGACGCGGCGCTGCCCATCGCCGAAGCCAATGGCTTCACGCTGAGCGACGATCTCGAGAAGGCGCTGGCTGACAGGCGGGTGGAGGCGGTCGTGCTGGCGACGCCTCATTCGCTCCACGCCGCGCAGATCGTGCGCGTCGCGGCGGCGGGCAAGCCCGTATTCTGCGAAAAACCGCTGGCACTGACGCGGGCCGACGCCGAGCGCGCTGTCGCCGCCGTGAGAACGGCGGGCGTCGCCATCGGGGTCGGGCAGAACAAGCGCTTCTGGCCATCGATGGTGGAGCTGCGGCGCGTCGTCGCCAGCGGCGCGCTGGGGCGCATCATGCATATCGAGGGGCATTACAGCAACGAGAACTCCGATATGCATTTCTCGGCCTGGCGCGACTCGCCGGTCGAATCGCCGGGCGGCGGCATGACCGGCACCGGCATCCACCTGCTCGATGCCCTCGTGGGCCTGGGCGGGCCCGTGGCCGAGGTGAAGGCCCAAGTAGTCTCCTTCCGCCCCGGGCGCGACCCGCGCGATGCGGCGTCGGTCCTGTTCCGCTTCGCGAGCGGCCTCTCGGGCTATTTCGGACTGGTGCGCGCGTCGCCCGCGTACTGGCGCGTGCACGTGTTTGGCGATGAAGGCTCGATGGAGGCGCTCGGCGAAACCGATGCCGTGGTGCGGCTGCGGGGCGGGAAATCCGAACGGAAGGAGTTTGCGAAAATCGACTCGATCCGTGCCGAGATCGACGCCTTCGCCGATGCGGTAACGGGAGGCAGCCCCTATCCGATCACGCCGGCGGAGATGGTGAACACCATCGCGGCGTTCGAGGCGATCATCCAGTCCATGGAAACCGGCCGGCCGGTCTCCATTGCCTAGCGCTATAGGGCCCGCTCGAGTTCCGCGCGCAGGTCGTAGAGCTCCGCCGGCATCCGCGCCTTGAGCTTGTCGAACAGCTCGGCGTGCTCCTTCACTTCCCTGCGCCACACCTCGGGGTCGACCCGCGTAAGTGCCGCGAAGCGCTCCCGGGAGAAATCGAGGCCGCTCCATTCGATGTCCTCGTACCGCGGCTGCAAGCCCAGCGGCGTCTTCACCGCGTCCACTCTGCCCTCGACGCGGTCGATGATCCACTTCAGCACCCGCATGTTCTCGCCGAAGCCGGGCCAGATGAACTCACCTTTCCCGTCCTGCCGGAACCAGTTCACGCCGAAGATGCGCGGCGGATGCTTGAGACCGCTTCCGATCTTCAGCCAGTGCTTGAAATAATCGCCGTAGTGGTAACCGCAGAACGGCAGCATCGCGAAGGGATCGCGCCGCACCACGCCAACCTGGCCGACGATCGCAGCGGTCGTCTCGGAGGCCATCGTCGAAGCCATGTAGACCCCGTGCTTCCAGTCGAAAGACTCCGTGACCAGCGGCACTGCGGTCGCCCGCCGCCCTCCGAACAGGAACGCGCTGATCGGCACGCCTTTCGGGTTCTCCCAATCCGGGTCCACCGACGGGATCTGGCTGCAGCTCATCGTGAAGCGCGCATTGGCGTGCGCCGCCTTGCGCCCGCTTCCTGGCGACCACGGCTTGCCCTGCCAGTCGATCAATTCCTTCGGCGGCTCCTTCGTCAGCCCTTCCCACCACACGTCGCCGTCGGGCGCCAGCGCAACGTTGGTGAAGATCGTGTCGCGCTTCACCGCCTCGAGGCAGTTGGGATTGGTGAACTCCGACGTCCCAGGGGCGACGCCAAAGGCGCCGGCCTCGGGATTGATCGCGTAGAGCCGGCCGTCCGTGCCGGGCTTGATCCAGGCGATGTCCTCGCCGATGGTGGTAATCTTCCAGCCCTTGTCCCTGAACGCCTTGGGCGGTACCAGCATCGCCAGATTGGTCTTGCCGCACGCGCTCGGGAACGCCGCCGCGAGATAGTACTTCTTCTTCTCGGGCGTCTCGATTCCCAGGATCAGCATGTGCTCGGCGAGCCAGCCCTGCTCCTTTCCCATGATCGAGGCGATGCGCAGCGCGAAGCACTTCTTGCCGAGGAGCGCGTTGCCGCCATAGCCGCTGCCGAACGACCAGATTTCCTTGGTCTCGGGGTAATGCACGATGTACTTGTGCTGCTTGTTGCTCGGCCAGGCGACGTCCTTCTGTCCCGGCGCAAGCGGAGCGCCCACCGAATGCACGCACGGCACAAAATAGCCGTCCGCGCCTAGCACCTCGAGCACCCCGCGGCCGATGCGCGTCATCAACTTCATGTTCGCCACCACGTAGGGCGAGTCGGTCAACTCCACGCCGATGTGAGCGATGTGCGAGCCGAGCGGCCCCATGCTGTAGGGAATCACGTACATCGTGCGCCCGCGCATGCAGCCCTCGAACAGCTTGCCGAGCGTCGCCCGCATCTCCTCCGGGGCGACCCAGTTGTTGTTGGGGCCGGCGTCCTCCCGGCTGCGACTGCACACGAACGTGCGCTCTTCCATGCGCGCGACGTCATCGGGGTCGGAGCGCGCGAGGAAGCAGCCGGGGCGCTGCTGCGGGTCGAGCCTGATCAGCATGCCGCTCGCGACCATCTCGCCGCACAGCCGGCCGTATTCCTCCTGCGAGCCGTCGCACCAGTAGATGCGCGCGGGCTGGGTGAGCTGCGCGATCTCCTCGACCCACGTCTTGAGCCGGGCATGCGTTACGTAGGCGGGCGCGGTGGGGGACTTGGCGAGGTGAGCCGCAGCGGCAGGTCGGTTCATACGCTCCTCTCCGAATGCGGGGAATAATCTTTTAAAAACAAAGGCAAAGCAACCATCCCCTGGTGGCCTTGCCGAGATCGGCGATTCTACACCAAAACCCGGCTGCGGGCCCGGCCCCGGTTTCACTCGCGCACGGGCGGGTGCCGGCGCATCCAGGCAAGCCACATCAACGCGGCGCCCGTCAGCGCCAGGACGGGCAGCGCCCACAGGTTCATCGCGTACCAGCCCTGGATCGTGAACAGCGCCCCGGACGCGAGCGAGGTGACGATCATGGTGACGAAGATCGCGGCGTCGTTGACGCCCTGCACCTTGGCGCGCTCCGCGTGGGTGTGGCACTCGGTGAGCAGCGCGGTCGCGCCCACGAACATAAAGTTCCAGCCGATCCCGAGCAGGACCAGTGCCACCCAGAAGTGCATGACGTCCACGCCGGAGAGCGCGATCGCGACGCAGAGGACGTTGAGCGCTACCCCGGCGAGCAGAACCGCCGTCATTCCCAGGCGATTGATGAGGCTCCCGGTGACGAACGAGGGTGCAAACATTCCTACCAGGTGCCACTGGATCACGAACGCCGCCTCGCTGAAATGATGCGCGGAGGCGATCATGGCGAGCGGCGTCGCGGTCATGAGCAGGTTCATTACCCCGTAGCTGACCGTGCCGCACAGCACCGCAACGGCGAATACGGGCTGCCGGGCGATTTCGCCGAGCGGCCGGCCCGTCTCCCTGCGCTCGGACTCGGTCAGCGGCGGAATGTCGAGCCAATGCAGCGTCAGAATCGACAACAGCGCAAAGACGACCAGCGAGAAGTAGGCTCCCGTATACGGATGGTCGGCGACCAGGTCCATGGTGAGCTTGCTGGTTTCGGGCCCGAGGAACCCGCCCGCGATGCCCCCCGCCAGCACCAGGGAGATCGCGCGGCTCTTGAAATCCACAGACACCGAATCGGCGGCGGCAAACCGGTAATGCTGCCCGGCCGCGAAATAGCCGCCCAGAACGACCACGCCGAGGCACAGGAGCCAGAAATTGCCGGCGTAGACCGCGGCCGCGCACACCAGGGAACCGGCGATCGCGCACACCGCCCCCAGCGTGAACCCGGCGCGGCGGCCGGCGCGCTTCATGAGCATCGCCAACGGCAGCGTCGTCAGCGCCGATCCGAGGAAGTACGACGTCACCGGAAGCGTCGCCAGCGTCTTGTCCGCCGCGAGCGCGTACCCCGCCAGGGCATTGACGGTGATCAGGATCGAGTTGTTCGTGAACAGCAAGCCCTGGCATACCGCCAGTACGCCCACGTTCTTCCTGGCCGAATCATCCAGCATGTCAGCGCTGCTGGAACTGCACCTTCCCGAACATGATGTCCCAGGACTTGTCGCTGTGCGGCGCCTGATTGGCGGCCTGCGCGTCGGAGAGCACCTGCAACCCGCGCCGCACCGCGGGCCGCGCGTCGATCTCGCCGAACCAGCGCTTTACGTTGGGGAAATCGTCGAAATTGAGGCCGCGGCGCTCCGGATTCCGCATCCAGGGAAAGATCGCGATGTCCGCAATCGAATACTCGTCGCCCGCGGTGTAGCGCGCCTCGCCGAGGCGCTGGTCGAGGATGCGCGTCAGGCGCCTTGCCTCGTTGGTGTAGCGGTCGATGGGGTATTGCAGCCTCTCCCTCGAGTAGCTGCGGAAATGGTTGGCTTGCCCGAACATGGGTCCGACGCCACCCATCTGCCACATCAGCCACTGCACGCAGCTCCAGCGGGCGTGCAGGTCCGCCGGCAGGAGCTTCCCGGTCTTGGAGGCGAGGTAAAGCAGTATCGCTCCCGATTCGAAGAGCGAGAGCGGCTTGCTCCCCGGGCCATCGTGATCGAGGATCACCGGGATGCGGTTGTTGGGGCTGATCCTGAGGAATTCCGGCTTGAACTGCTCGCCCTCGCGGATGTTGACGCCGTGGACGCGATAGTCGAGCCCGGTCTCCTCCAACATAATGTGGACTTTGTGGCCGTTCGGCGTGGGCCAGCTGTAGATGTCGATCATGGGGTGTCCCTCGAAAAGCCTGCATCCTATCAACCCCGGGGCGGAGCCGTAAACCGCGCCGCCCGCCCGCGTTCGCTTCCCTGATAGTCTACGCGCGACCATGCCCCGTTCCGCGTTCCGCTCCTGGTGGCTGCCGCCCGGCACCGCACCCGATGCCGCGCTGATCCTCACGGCGCGCGGCCTGCGCGCCTTCACCGACGGCTATGTCGCGCTGCTGCTGCCGTATTACCTCACGTTGCTCGGCTACAGCGCGTTCCAGGTCGGGCTGATCGCCACCGCGACGTTGCTGGGGTCAGGTGTGCTCACGCTCCTTACGGGAATATTCGCCTACCGCTTCCGCATGCACGCCATGCTGACCGTCGCGAGCCTGCTGATGCTCGGCACCGGGCTCGGTTTCGCCACGGTCACGGATTTCTGGCCGCTGCTCCTGATCGCCGTCGTCGGGACGCTGAACCCGTCGAGTGGAGACGTCAGCGTCTTCCTGCCGCTCGAGCAGTCCCTGCTCTCCCACGCGACGCCGGGCGCGAGCCGCACCGCGCTGTTCGCACGTTACAGCATCGTGGGAAATCTCCTCGGCGCCGTGGGCGCGCTCGGCGCCGCCATCCCGGGCCTGCTCGCGCAATGGCAGGTGCTCGACCTCAAGGCCGCGATCCAGGCGATGTTCCTGCTCTACGGGCTGTCGGGCCTCGCCGCGCTCGCCCTCTATCGGAACCTGGCCTCGGCCCGCGCCCGCGGCGACGAGACGCGCGCGGTTCCGCTGGGGCCATCGCGAGCGATCGTGCTTCGGCTTGCGGCGGTGTTCAGCCTCGATGCGTTTGCCGGCGGCTTCGCGGTGCAGTCGCTGCTTGCGCTGTGGCTGTTCCTGCGGTTCGACCTGTCGGTCGAGGCCGCCGGCACCATCTTTTTCTGGACCGGGCTGCTCGCGGCGGCATCCTTTTTCGCCGCGCCCCCGATTGCCCGGCGCATCGGCTTGATCAATACCATGGTGTTCACGCATCTGCCGGCGAATCTCTTCTGCATCCTCGCCGCCTTGATGCCCACGCTGCCGCTTGCCGTGCTGTTCCTGTTGTTGCGCGCCGCGCTGTCCTCCATGGACGTGCCGGCCCGCACGTCCTACGTGATGGCGGTGGTCTCGCCGGCGGAACGCGCGGCCGCTGCGAGCCTGACCGCCGTGCCGCGCAGCCTCGCGTCGGCCGTCAGCCCGGCATTCGCGGGCTACCTGCTCACGCTCACCAGTTTCGGCTGGCCCCTCGTCGTCTGCGGGGCGTTGAAGATCGTCTACGACCTGGCGCTGCTCACAATGTTCAGGAAGGTCAAGCCACCAGAGGAGGAAGGCAAGTCAGAAGGCAGAAAGCAGAAGGCGGAACAGTAAGGGCGGGGTAATGCGTGTAACGAGCTGGCCAGGCACCACCAGACCATCCTTTGCGTTTCATCCTTCATCCTTCTGCCTTCCGCCTTGCTCTTTGGGGAGGCGGCTCGCTCTCAGCACCGGCGCCCACTTGTCGAGCTCGCTGTTGATGCGCGTAGCGAACTGCTCGATCGTCATGCCCGGCGGCTCGAGCCCGAGACCGCGCAGGTGGGACCGGATCGCGGAGCTTGCGGACAGGGCGGAGATCTGCGCCCTCAGCCACGCGGCGGCCATGGACGGGGTGCCTGACGGCGCGAACAATCCGTACCAGCCCTCGATCTCGTATCCGGGGAGCCCCGATTCGGAGACAGTCGGAACATCGGGCAGCTGCTCGAGCCGCCGGGCGCTCGTGACTGCGAGCGGCCTGAAGTGCTCGCTCGGGAAATAGGCAAGCGCCAGCGGCAATGCGGCGAACATGAGCGAGACCTGGCGCGTCGCGAGGCCGTTCAGGGCGCTCACTCCGCTGTTGTAGGAAACGTGCACGAAGTTCACCCGCGCCATGCGCCGGAACAGCTCCCCCGCGAGGTGGCCGGTGCTGCCGTCCCCCGACGAAGCGAAATTGATTTCTCCCGGCCGCACCTTGAGCCACGCGGCGAGCCCGCGCACGTCCTCCACCGGCAGCGCCGCGCCCACCATCACCACGTAGGGCATCGTGGCGAGCGGCGTCACCAGGATGAAGTCGCGCACCGGATCGTACTCCACGCCGTGAAAATAATGCGGGTTGATGATCAGGGTCGCGTTGCTCGCCAGCAGCAGCGTGTGCCCGTCCGCCGTGGCGCGTGCAACCGACAGGGCGCCCCTCGTCGTCGCGCCTCCCGGCTGGCGCGCCAGCACGACCGGGTGCGGCGTGTCAGCCCGGATCGCCTGCTGCGCGATGCGCGCCAGGGTGTCGGTGATGGCCGGCGGCGCGTGCGGCGCCATCAACCGGTAGCTGCGGGACATGCGGGAGGTTCCCCGGATGTCGGTGGGCCCGCTGATCGGGTACGGGACAACGATCTTCACCTGCCGGGCCGGGAAGGGCTGCGCCGTCGCCGCGCCCGAGCACGCGATCAGCGTGGCGATCGCCGAACCCAGGCAGGACAACGCGGACAGGAAACGTGTCACGGGTCGCTGGTCATGGGTCCTGATCATCGGTCAGCTGCTCGCCCGTTTCTCTCGCTGTTTCCACCATCCGGTCGATTTCCCGCTCGACCAGCTGCTTGACCTCCTCGTCGTCCGGATAGCACAGCAGCCAGAGATCCGCGAACTCGCCGGACACGTGCTTCCTGCGGCCGAGCACGAGCCGGCGGGGCACGCTCTCGACCTCGCGCCTGAGCATGAACTCGGTGCCCTGCTCCCAGTAGATCGAGAGCGTATCCACCCTGAGGCTGGAGCGCAGCAGACGCACCACGAACTCGAAACGGATCGAGTGCATTCCCGTCGAGCGCAGCTGGACCACCCGGTGGGATGGCAGCGGCTCCCCGGCTTTCAGTGCCCTGATTTCCTCGTGCCGCGACGCCACGCTAGCCGCCCGTCACTGTCGCAATTGCCCCGCTACTAGATTATCAGTACTCCGGCGGCGATGCCGGTTCCGCGCCCTCGTTCTTCCAGCGCATCCACATGCGCAGCCTGCGGAAGTCGCGCGCATCCATGCTGTCGGGCAGGATGATAGCGCGCCGCGTGCGGCCGTTCGCGAGCGGCCGCAGCACGACGACGGTAACGACGGGAGAAACATAGCTCGAATCCGACAGCTCGCTCTCCACCCAGTTGCCGTCCCGGGTGCGAAACGCGATGCCGCCGCCGCTCTTCAGTTCCAGCGCGACGATCGCGTTCGCCGCGTGCAGGGCGGCGTCCCGCGCCAGAAAGTAGACGAGGCTGAACGCGATGGCGAGCGTGACTGCGCCCTTGAGCAGGACCGGGATCGGGACGAGCCACAGCAGCGCGGCGGCGGCGAAGTGCGCCGCGCAGAGCGCAATGGCGAGCCGCACCGAAGGTGAAATGGATATGTTCTGGACGAGCATGACGCTCCGCTCTCCTCAGCGCCGTCGCCCGCGGGCCCCGCTATTTGCACCCCTTCGCCGCCCACTGAAAACGGTTTGCCCACCACCACGCCATGATTGCGGTCTGCTGCCAGGAGGGCAGCGACAGGTACCAGTCGCGGTCGGCGTTGCATTGCGCGCATGGCTCGCGCGCGCTCGCAACGGCTATCGTGCCGGTGCGGCGGTGGAGTTGCAGGCCGAATGCATAGGAGATGCCCGTGAACGCTGCGGCCACCACCACGACAACGCCGATGATCAACAGCAAGACTATGATGAGTTGCATACGCGGGACCTCCTCTCGCGCCCTCACTCTACCGCTTGCGGCAGGCGCCCGGTTGTGATGGATTGCACCGCCGGTGCCGGGCGGCGAGGTGCGTTCTGTCGTTGATCCCCGACATCCCCGGCCGGATCATCGTGGCGCCGGCTTCGACCCGGCGCGCTCGACCCACAGCGCCATCTCATCGAGTAAAGCGGTGGTCGCTCGGCTGAACGCGGCGACCGCCGCCTGCGCGTTCGCGCCGGCAGCCGGAGCGCTCTGAACGAACCTGCGGCGCGCGACCACCGTCCCCCCGGAGAATTCGACGAGCTCCGCCGTAACCTCGATCCGCACGCTGCCCGGCTGGCCCGTGACGTCGTGGTAGAACTCCTCGAGCCGGGTATTAAGGACGACGTCCCCTCTGACGCCGGCAGTCGTGGCCGCAACCGACCGGAAGGCCCCGGCCGCCTCGAGGCGCCGCGCCAGGAACTCGCTCAGCCTGCGTCCCGGCCGCTCCGTCCAGGCTGCGAACTGGTAGTAGGCGCGCTGCCCCGGTGCGCGGCTGAAAACGAGATTCTGGGTGTCGTAGAACGGGCTTGCCGAAGCCGCGCTGACGAGCAGCACGCGGCCCGCCACACCGGTCTTGGAGGCGCCCGCCGCGGCAAGGTCCTCGAGCACGTAGTATTCGCGCGGCGGAACCTCCGGAATCTCCATGCAGCCCGCAAGCAGCGCAAGCCCGGCGGTGAGGGCGGCGGCGCTTTTCATCGCAGCCGCTCCCCCGGCCCGAGCTGCCCCGCGCTCGGGCCGAAAAACGCCGCGCGCGGATCCTGCAGCCGGTCGGCGGCCCGCGACAGGACTTCGGCGCTCGAGCGCAGTTCCTGCGCGGTGGCGCGGATCTCGTGCGCGCCGGAATCGGCCGCGTGGTCGAGCCGCTTCGCCACGGCGTTCGTCTCGCGCTCGAGAGCCTGCATTGCGCGCGCGATCTCGCGCATGGCGGCGTGGGTCTCTTTGATGGCGGGCTGCGCGCCCGAGCTCACGCGCTCCACCGCCTCGGCGATATCCCGGCTCGACTTGCTGAAATCCACGGCGCTCTTCGCGAGGGCATCGGCGACCTCGTCGAGCCTTCCCATCCGCGCCGACAGGGCGCCCGATACATCGCGCAGGTTCGCGAGCGCGGTCGCAAACGCGTCGCGGTTCTCCTTGTTGAGGAGCTGCTCCATGTTGGAAAGCGCGGAGGCGCCCGTGATGGCGAGGCGGTTCATCGCGCCGGTCAGCTGCTCGATGTCCGATTGACCCTCGGGTATCACCGGGTACGCTTCGTCGGGCTGGACTGCGGCAAGCTCGGGTCCGGGCTGCCCGGGCGTCGTGAGGTTGATCCGCGCGATTCCGGTCAGGATGTTGCGATCGACGACCGCCTCGGTGTTCGTGCTGACCGGAGTTTCGCGGTCAATGCGAATAACGACCCGGACCCGGTTGATGTTCTTGCTCGAGATTGAATAGCTTTCGACCCGTCCCACCTTCACCCCGCGCATATTGACGTCGCCGCCGATCTGGAGTCCTTCCAGAGACTGGCGCTCGAAGTAGATCGTGTAATAGCGGAAGTCCGTGCGGGCCCCGGTACGCGCCAGCCACGTCATCCCCAGCACCACGGCGAGCACCAGCGCGAGGAGCGTCGCGCCCACGGTCGTATAGCGGGCTTCAGGTTCCACGATTGGTATCCGTCCCCGCAAGCATTGTGCGCACGCGGAAGTAAGACTGCAACCACGGGTCGTCCACGCGCATGATCTCCTTCACCGGCCCGTCGGCGATGACCTTGCCGCCGGAGAGCACGATCGTGCGATCCACGATTCCGAGCAGCGTCTCCAAATCGTGCGTGATCACCAGGATCGTGAGCCCGAGGTCGTCGCGCAGGAACCGCAGCAGCCGGTCGAACGCCCGCGCCGTGATCGGATCGAGGCCCGACGTGGGCTCATCCAGGAACAGCACCTCGGGTTCCAGCGCGAGCGCCCGCGCGAGCGCCGCGCGCTTGCGCATTCCGCCCGAAAGCTCGCTCGGCATCTTGGCTGCCGCCTCGACCGGCAGGCCGGCGAGCGCGATGCGGAGCCGCACCAGCGGGCCGAGCAGATGCGGAGGGACGCTGGCGTGCTCGAGCAGGGGGGTTGCGACGTTCTGCGCGACGGTGAGCGAGGAGAACAGCGCGCCGTCCTGGAACAGCATCCCGAAGCGTCTGCGCACCGCGGCCAGCTCCTCCTCCGTCGTGTTCCAGACATCGGTGCCGAGCAGCCGCACCGTTCCCGCGGAAGGGCGATGCAGTCCGATGATCTCGCGCACGAGGACCGACTTCCCGCTGCCGCTGCCGCCGATCATGGCGGCGATCTGCCCGCGCGGCACGCTGAACGAAACTCCGTCGTGCACCGTCTGCGCGCCGAAGCGGGTCACGATCGAGTCCGCTTCGAGGACCGGCGTCGCGTTCAATACCCCAGCTCCTGGAACAGTACGGCGAAGAACGCGTCCAGCAGGATCACCGACACGATGCACTGCACGACGGTCGAGGTGGTGCTGATGCCGATCGCGCGCGAGTCGCGGCTCACGGTCATGCCCATGCGGCAGCCGATGATCGCGATGAACGCGGCGAATACCGCCGCCTTTACCAGGCCGACGATGACGTGATCCACCCGCAGCTCCGAATGCATGCGCTCGATGAAGGTCGTCGGCGTGATGTCGAGCAGGGGGTTCGCCACGGTCATCGCGCCCGCGATGCTGGAGACGTCGCCCACGAACACCAGCAGCGGCAGCGCGACGATGAGGGCGAGCAACCGCGGAATCACCAGCACCTGCATCGGCGACAGCCCCAGCGTGCGGATCGCATCGATCTCCTCCGTGAGCACCATCGATCCGAGCTGCGCGGTGAATGCGGCGCCGGACCTCCCGGCGACGATCACGGCCACGATGATCGGCGAGAGCTCGCGGGTGGTGCCAATCGCCACCCCGTCCACGACGAATATGTTTGCGCCGTACTTTTCCGCCTGCATGCCGAAGAGGTATGCGAGCACGACGCCGATCAGGAACGTGACGAGCACGACGACCGGGATCGCCTCGATGCAGACATGCTGGAACTGGACGGCGAGCTCCTTCAGCCGCAGCGCGCGCGGCCGCAGCGCGGCATCGCCGAGCGCGCTGGCGGAGCGCCCGAAAAAGTCGAGATGACCCACCATGAGGGCGCGGAAATCGAGCACGTGCATGCCGATGTGCGCCAGCACGCCGCTCCGGCGCCGCGGGGCTTCGGCGCCGGTGCCGTCGAGCCGCCCCAGCACGGCCTCGAACACGCGCAAATGGCTCGCGCTGAAATTCGCGAGCGGCCCGACGCTCGAGCCGGACGCGCCGATGCGCCGCAGCAGCGCCAGCGCCGCCGCGGTGTCGAGCGTGGTGAGGCCAGCGCCGTCGAGCACGAGCGGTGACGGCGGGATGCCGGCGGCCGCCAGTGAAGCATCGATCTCGGCTATCCTGGAAAGCTGCCACGCGCCGGCGAGAAATAGCGTCGCCTGCCCGTTAACCGGTTCCAGCCAGCAATTGCGAGCGGAAGCGCTCATCTCCCGCATAGTTTATAGCGTCGCGCCGTCCGATTCCTATCTCCTCCCGATCTGCTGCAGCGCCTGCTCGAGGCTGAGCTTCGCATCGGGGTGCCCTTGGGCGGCGGCCTTGCGCAGCCAGGTGAGCGCCTCTTCGCGGTCCTCTTTCACTCCCTTGCCGGCCCAGAGGTACTTGCCCGTCATCAATTGCCCCCACCCGTCGCCGAGCCGGGCGGAAGCGAGGAAATCCTGGAATGCAGGCTCCGCTCTGCCCTGCTGCTGGTAGCGCCAGCCGCGCTGATTGAAGGCGTGATTCGAACCCGGATCAACCTCGATGACGAGGCTCATCAACTCGATTGCCCCCTCCGCGCTGCCGGCACTGGAAGCGACCGCGACCGCCCGCTCCAGGCAGTAGCGAATGTCGCGCGACTTGGACAGCGCCCGCTTGACGTCGGTAAACGCCTCGGCATCGCGCTTGAGCTGGCTCAGCACGTAGGAACGCTCGCACAGCGTGTACGCGCTCTCGTAGAGGCCGATCGCCTCGTCGTAGAGCTTGAGGGCCTGGGCGTACTGCTTCGCCCGCTGGCGCTCGTCCGCGCGATCCGCCGAAATGCGCGCGGCAAGGCGCGCAACCGCGTTCGGATCCTCCAGCTGCGAGCGGGACTCGGCCAGGAAAGCCTCCATTTGCGCGTAGCTGCCGCCCCAGCGCGGCTCGAGGGCCGTCATGTGCGCGAGCCTCAACTCAATGCTCTGCGGCGCAAGCTTCACCGCCTCGAGATAGTGCGCTCTCTCATCCTTGCGGCTGCCGTTGGTGCGGGCGATGGACATCAACGTCAGGCGGCTGATGTAGGGCTTTGGTACGAGCGTCAGCGAACGCCCCAGGTCTGCCCGTGCTCGATCCAGGTAAGCCCGCATGGTGCGGATATTCTCCTCCGGCGTGTCCTTGACGTATCCGGTGCCACGCGCCTCCAGCCCCTGGAAATAGAGGAAGCAGCCGCGCGCCGCCAGCGCCGTGTAGGAAGACGGGTATTTCCTGACCCATTCGTTGAACCGGGGCTCCGCCTCTTGCGGTACCTTGCGGAAAGCCAGGTACGCGTTCTCGAGCCGCGGGCTCAGCACCGGGTCCGACTCGAAAGCCCGCTGATAGCCGCCGAGCAGCCGTTCGAGCTCCCCGTAGTCCGCCTGCTCGAGGAGCCCGACGATATGGCGTTGCACCGGGTCGACCGCAACGAGAGCCGGCCTGGTTCGCACCGGCGGCTCATCCGCATCCGCCTCATATTCGCGAACGGCGTCTTCTTCCGCGCCCGCGATTCCGACGCCCCCGCGCGCGAGCACTTCTCTTTCCTCGGTCGGCGGATGCGAGGCCAGGAACGCCGGCAAGCCGCCACGCCGCGGTTCCTGTCCCTCCAGCCGCGCGAGTATGGCGGCAAAGTGCCGCGGCTCGATTCCGGCCTTCCGCATCATCTCTATGGCGTAGGCGTCGGCCTCGCGCTCGTGGTCCCTTGAATATTTGGTCTGCAATAGAAGCGTGGGGGCCGCCGCCGCGAGCGATGTCGTCGAGGCGATATCGCCGGTGACGCCCGCGATGATGAGCGCCGTCGCAGAGCTCTCCAGCAGGCGCCGCATGGTATGCCGGTGGCGGACATGTCCCAGCTCGTGCG
>JBOIEM010000005.1:0-3075 GCA_050741115.1 Burkholderiales bacterium | reverse complement strand
GGCCGGCATCGATCGCCGCCGTCGTGTGCGGCACGCTCGGCGTTTTGCTGCTCTCCCCGGTCGGCCTCGGCGGCGGCTGGACTTCGCGCTCGGCGGTGCTGGGCCTCGCCTCGGGCGCCGGCTTCGCGCTCTCGGCGGTGGGCTATCGCGGCGCGGCGCTCGCGCTCGAGGGGGCGCCCTTCCTCGTGGCCGCGGCCGCCACGCTGCTCGCCGCGCAGATCGTGCAGACGCTGCTCCTCGGCGGCTGGATGGCGGCGCGCGAGATCGCGTCGGTGGTGCGCGTGCTGCGCGCCTGGCGCGCCTCGCTGCTCGCCGGCTTCATGGGCGCGGCGGCTTCCGCCGGCTGGCTCACCGCGTTCGCCATCGAGCCCGTGGCGCACGTGCGCACGCTCGGGCTGGTCGAGCTCGTGTTCAGCTACGCCGTGTCGCGGAAGCTGTTCCGGGAGAAGCTCTCGCGCCGCGAGCTTGGGGGCATGGCGCTGATCGCGCTCGGGGTAAATCTCGTATTGCAA
Organism: Burkholderiales bacterium; assembly: GCA_050741115.1. Classification (GTDB taxonomy): domain Bacteria; phylum Pseudomonadota; class Gammaproteobacteria; order Burkholderiales; family SG8-41; genus SG8-41. The sequence continues at coordinate 2,563 of JBOIEM010000005.1, read as the reverse complement.
CTCTAGCTGGTGACAGACCCGGGACGTACCCGGGACAGACCCGGGACAGACCCTGTTCCTAGTCGGTTTCGTCGGGCGAACCGCCGCCCGCGACGATGTCCTGCTGCTTGACCTTCTCGACGTTGAACTTCGCCGCGCGCCCGCGCATCGTCTCGAGCACGTCCTCGAGCGGCGGCGGGTCGCCCTGGATCCAGCGCAATGGATTGATGCGCGCGACCACGAACGTCCGCAGGTAGGGGCTCATGAGTCCCTTCGCCTTCAGCTTTGCCACGACCCCCGTGACCAGCTCGTCGAGCTCGAATACTTTCTCCGCGCGCTTCTCGTGCGCGTTGAGCGCCTTGCGCAGGGAATCGCCGGAAAACGTCTCGAGCCGGCGCAGGATCGGCGCATAGGCGCCGCCGGCGAAATTGCCCTTTTTCTCGTAGCACAGCCCCAGCGTCACCAGCGCCGCCTCCTCCAGGTAATAGGCGAAATCGGTCTCCGAGCGCGCGCCGTCCTCCTCGAGCAGGCCCTTGTAGATGCGGATCACCTCGATCGAGCGCTCGCGCAGGTTGTGCGCCTTCTCGGTGTTGAGCGCGAGGATCTGCCAGGCGATCTCGCGCTTCGGCACGACGAGCGCGGTGATCGCCCGCGCGCCCAGGCGGCGCATGGCCGCGAGGCGATGGCGGCCGTTCGGCGTCCAGAAGCCGTCCTTCGGCGCGGTGATCGCGATCACCGGGTCGAGGAACAGCCCGGTCTTGTCGAGCACGCCGGCGAGCTTCTTGTGGTGCGCTTCCGAGAGATCGCGCTGGAAGGGAGTGGGCTCGATCCTGTCGATCGGCAGCGATGCCAGCACCATCGGATTGCCTGCGAGCGGCTCGCGGTAGGTGCCGAGCACCGCGCCGCCTTCCTCCTCGACACGGCGGCAGACGGCGGCGACTTCGGCCGATGCCGCGTCGAGCCGGCATCCCTGCGGCTCGATGCCGCGTGAGCGGGCGGCCGCCTTCTTCGGCGCGCGCCTCGCGGGCGCCCGCTTGCGCCCGGTAGCTGACTTGAGTCTTGTCGCAGCTCCCATTGCAGGAATCTTTGTCCAGAATACCCTGTCTATTGTCGGGTGCCGTTCGTGGTCCTGGGTCGGGGGCCGTAACGCTGACGAAGCGGCCATTGTGCGCCGCGGCCTGTCATCCTTCAACCCGATCGATGCGTTATCCTGCATATAGGAAAAGGGGAATGAGGCGCGAGTGAAGATCGACCTTGCACTGCGGCTTGCCATGCTCGCGCTGGTGGTCACGACCATGGCGGCGTGCGGGTTGAGAGTCCCGAGGGCGTGGGAGCCGCTCCTCGCGGAAGTGAGGGCGTTCGAGCAGCGGATAGGCTTCACGAGGACGGGGACGTTCGTCGAGTTTTCCGAGGAACAGGGGCGGGTTCCATTCTGCGGCCACGTGTCGCCTCTCTACCTGCCGTATTCCTACGAGGACCCGGGGATCCTCTGGTACAACGTGGCAACGGAGCGGGAATGCCGCGCCCATGCGGACGGCGCCGACGTCTATTTCGGCACGGTGGAGGTGCTGGGCGAAACCGGCGCCGCGGTGAGTCCCGAAGTGCTCGCGGTCCAGCTCCAGCGCTTCCTCTATCTCGTGCTGCACGAGGACTGCCACGAGCAATTCGAGTTTCCCTACGGCGTCGAGGAGTCGCTGTGCAACCTCATCGCCTACAAGGGGATGGCGCAATTCAGCGCGGAGAAATACGGGCGGGAGTCCCGCGAGTACCTCGCGATCCAGCGCTACGTCACCGACGAGGCCAGGCGTACCCACGGCGTGAAGGCTCTTTATGACGAGCTTGCCGGTAACTACGCGCGCTACGATCGGAAGGAGCTCTCCCGGGAGGCGCTGCTGAAGGAGCGCGTGCGCCTGTTCGGCAGAGCGGAGCGGATGCTGTCGTGGAGGAGGGGCTCCCTCAACAACGTCGGCATGGCGAACGAGATGACCTACAGCCGCCATTACCCATTGCTCGAGCGCGTGTACGACGCGCTCGGCCGCGATCTCGCGCGCACCGTGGCATTCTTCCGGCGCGTGGACGCGATCAAGCCCTCGCCGGCCAAAGTCATGAAGGACCACGACCTCGCATCGAAGGAGGGCGTGGACTTCATCCGCGCCTACGAAGCGGAGATCGCGCGCACGATCGAAGCCGCGCTTGCCGAAGCGACGCGCCGGTAGCTCGGTGGTGCCGCTTGAAGTACTGCACCGCGCCCGGCGTGACGCAATTCACGCCGCCGCGCGCCCGGCGTTTTCATCCCGCACCCGATCTCGTATCATGATCATGTGGAAATGAATCTCTCTGACCCGCTCATGGCCGCGTTGATCGGTGCCGGCGCCACTGTGCTGGCGGCGCTCGTTCAGTTGCGCCTTTCGTGGCGCAATGAGTTGAAGGAGCGCGAGCGCGGGCAGCCCATTACCAGGAAGACGCGGCGCGGACCCGTGATCCTCGTCTTCGCCCTGATGATCGCCGCTGCGGTGGGCGGATTCGCCTTTTCGGAGTACCTGGTGTCGCTGCGCGGAGAGGACCGGGATGCACTGCGCGCGGA
>JBOIEM010000004.1:0-8064 GCA_050741115.1 Burkholderiales bacterium | reverse complement strand
GCCGAGCACCAGCGCGATCGCAGCGAGCGCGGGCGCGCTGGTGGAAAACGGAAACAGCAGAAACGTCACGGCCGAGATGAAGAGCGACCCGTTGAACACCGCGTCCGGCCCCCAGCGCTTCACCAGCGTTGGCAGCCCGATGCGCACCGCGAAGGCCGCGACGGCGGACATCGCCAGCACCACGCCGATGGCGGACGCCGACAGCCCGACCGAATGCCCGTAGATCGGCATGTAGAACTGGAACAGGTCCTGCGCCGTCACCGCCACCGCACTCGCGATCAGCGTGCGGCGCAGCACCGGGTTGGCGAGGAGACTCGTCGAAAGCACGGCCTGCTCGTCCTCGGTCTTCAGCCGCGGTCCGCGGCCCACCCTGCGCGCGGTGGCCATGATCACGGCCGGTACGAGTGGCAGTGCGGCGATATAGAGGTAGCCCGCGGCATGCCCGACGTAATCGATGGAGAACCCGGCGAAGAGCGGTCCGAGGAAGGAACCGATCGCCATCGCCAGCGCGTAGTTGGCGAAGTTGTGCGTGCGCTCCTCGGCGCTGCCAAGCGAGCCGACGAGATTCTGGGCGGACACGTTGTAGAACATGTGCGACGCCCCGATGAGCGCGGCGGACGCGTAGAGCGCCGGCAGCCCGGGCGACAACCACGGCAGCAGCAATCCCAAAGCGACGCCGAGAGATCCGGCCAGCATGGGCACCCGCACGCCGAGCCGGTCGGAGAGCTTGCCCGCATAGACGGCGAGCAGCGCAGGGAGCAGGGAGTACATCGCGATCATCAGCCCGATCGTGAACTGGGACGCCCCGAGTTCGATCCCGAACAGCGTGATGAGCACCTTGCTCGCGCGGAAGCTCGACATGTTGCACAACACGATCAGGAGCACGGCGCCGATCGACATGGCTCACGCCCCCTTCCGCCCGCGGGCCGCGTAGCCTCCCGCCGCGATCATCGCAGCGCTGGCCCAGAACACGGGCGCCACGCCGAACAGGGAACCGATCGCCCCGAAGACGGCGGGCACGGTCACGTGCATGGAGTTGTTGATCGCGATGCGTAGCCCGAGGGCCTCCCCGTGCCGTCCCGCGGGCGAGTAGTTGTAGGTCAGGATCACGGTCAGCGGCTGGCCGAGCCCCATGCACAGACCGAGCGCGAAGCAGACCACTCCGAGAAGGAGCGCGCTCTCGAACATCGGGATCAGGAAGAAGGTGCCGGCGGCGAGGAACATCGCGTAACGCAGCGCCGTCGCCTCCCCGACACGGCGCGCGAGGGCGGGAAGCAGCGCCCGCGTCACGAACGCGGCCGCCGCGAACGCCCCCATGATCATGCCGATGGCGGAGGCCGACAGCCCGATCGAGTGGCCGTAGATCGGGAGGTAGAGCTGGAAGAGATCGAGGCCGCCCATGACGAGCGCGCTCGCGAGCAGCATGCGGCGCAGGTCGCGGATGCGGAAGAGATCCTTCATGCGCTGCTTGCCGCGGTCCGGACCGCCGGTCGCGGCGCGGGGCAGGCGCTGGCCCAGGAACACCAGGACCATCACCGACGGCACGGTCAGCAGCGCGAGGTACGGGAAGGTCCGCACGTGGCCGAAGTGGTCGATCGAGAGACCCGCGACGATCGGGCCCACGAGGTCGGAAACCGACACGATCAGCGCGTACAGGTTGAGGTTGTAGATGCGCGAGGCGCCGCTCCCGAGCGAGCCCACCAGCGCCTGTATGGACACCTGCACCAGGATGAAGCCGGCGCCGGTCACGGCGGCGGAGACGAACAGCATCGGCATCACCGGCCAGAACCAGGGCAGCACGATCCCCAGGGCCGTGATGACTGCGCCCACCGCAACCGGCAAGCGCACGCCGTAGCGGTCGCTCATCTTGCCGACGTGGATCGCCAGCACGAGGGGAAACAGGCCGTAGACCGCGAGCAGCAGGCCGGTGTCGAACGGGCCGGCGCCGAGCTCCAGCGCGTAGAGCGTGTTGGCGATGCGCGCGCCCTTGTAGCCCGCGTTCCACAGCAGGATGGTCGCGAGGATCTGGAAAAGACTGAGAAGGCGCGGCGCTGAATCGGGCGCCGGTGCGGGAGCGTGCGGCATTTTGAGTTCGATTCTACCGCACGCACGCGCCGCGAAAACGGCGGCGCGCATGAGAGAATCACATCATGGACAGGAAATCCTCCCCCGATACTGCCGCAATCCGAACGCGTGTCCTGATCGCGCTGGCGGAGAACCGCACGCCGGGATTTCACTTTCCGGGCCATCTCCTCGGGTGCAGCTGGCCGCGCATCGGTGAGAACGATCTCGACCAGGCCATGCTCGAGGGCCCGCAGTCTCGCAATGTGGACGGTTCGAACCACCTCGCGGCGTTCTGCGTTCTGCTCGACACCGCGCTTGCCACCGCCTCGCGCCTGAAGATCGAGCGCGGCGCGCGCCAAGCGACCGTCCACCTGCACGCGCAGTTCACCGGCGCCCCGTTGCGGGGCGAGTTGAGCGTCCGTTCGCAGATGAGCGGATATACCTCCGGCGCAGAGGCTCGCCAGTCGCTGACGACCGGGACGGCCTACGCGGGCGGCGCGCCGGTGTGCCACGCGAGCGGCACGTTCGTCGTGCTGCCGCCGCCGCCGGGCGTGAACCTTGCGCCGCTGCCGTGGCAGCGCGAGAACAGCGGCGCGCCGATTGCGCCCCTCAAGCCGCGCGAGCTCGACCCGGACGAGCGAGCGGTGCTCGAGGCGTGCAACGCGGCGCTCAGGCGTGCCGATGACCGCCGCGCCTTCATCGAGCATTTCTGGAGAATCCTGCCCGTCCCGACAGATTACGGCGCGCGCTGCACGGTGAGGCTCGGCCCGCAGCACGCGAACCGCGTGCGGCACGTGCAGGGGGGATTGCTGCTGGGGCTCGCCGCGATCACGGCTCAGGCCGCGGCGCCGCGGCACCCCCAACTCTCCGCCGTCGCGGCCTGGTACATCAGCCCCGGCGAGGGCCGGGCGCTGAAGATCACGTCAAAGCGGTTTCACGAAGGCCGCAGCTTCGCGGCGGTGCGCACCGAGATCAGGAATGCAGACGGCTCACGCGTGCTCGAGGTGGTGAGCCATCACGCCGCGTGACAGCGGTGATGCGATAGAGGTGACGAGATACGGGTTAGCGGCGCGCTAACGCTTGCGGCCGATCAGCAAAAGTATCACGCCGATGGCAATCGCGCCCGCCCCCGCCCACACGGGAACGTTGACTCTTTCCCTTTCCGTCACGGAGAACTTGAGAGGCCCAACGTTCACGTCGTGCTTATCTTTCGTGTAGCTGAAGCCGCCGTAGATGAGGCCCAGCGTCCCGGCGACGACGAGAAGCACCCCGATGATTCTCGTCACCCCCACACCCTCCTCATAGGTGCAGCTACAGCGGTTTCCGTCACCGCGTCACTTGCGCAGGGCGTTCGGATCGTTGCGCCAGCGCTCCCACGCCCAGCGCTGGTCGTCGCGAATTGCCTCGTCCTCGACCATGGCGCGCACCAACGCCGTGACCTCGGACTCATAGCCCTCCTTCCGCTTCCGGATTTCCCACTTCTTGCCGGGCGGCAGCACCGGGGACTTCAGGATTTCCCTCAACTTCATGCAAATCGAGACGATTATCTCGTCCCCAGCGTTTCGTCAGGAGTCGGCGGTACCAGCGCCGCCGGCGGCTTGTACCCGTAGCACGAACACGTGTCGGATATCGCGGTGCCGGGGGGCAGCGGCTTCGCCCGGGGCTCGCCGCGGAAGTAGTTCACCAGATCGGCGAGCACGACAACCCCGATCAGCGCGTACGCCGCGCCTCCGCTCGCCGACACAAAGCCGCCGGGCGCCTTGGGCGACACCGGGCGCCCGCCGGAGGAAAAGGAAACCTTGTAATTCGTACCCTGAGCCGAGCCGCTGACCTGGGCGGAAGTCGTCGTGACGCTTGCGCCGCCGCTCGTCGACTGGTTGCCGTACATCGCCACGGTGCAGCCGGACAGCGCCAGGCAGAGGAAAATGGTTACCGCGGCATGACCCATGCTGGCCAAGTATACAGGGGGATGTGCCCGAACCGGGGCCTTCCTAGCGGCGCGCCTCGCCGCGTCGCGCGGCGACCATCTCGCTGCGGGTCCTGAGAAGCGGCTCGAGCTCGCGCCTGGCGATCACGTACGTCCACTTGGAAAGCGTCCGCTCCGCGGCGACCCGCTCCACGAGCTTCTTGCGGCTCTCGGCGAACTCCTTGTCGCGGCGCTCCTTGTCCCCCGGCTTCTCGCCCTTCTCCGGCACGCGGCTCGCCGGCGGCTCGCCGTTCACGGTAACGCTGACGAAATGCTCGTCGCCCTTGCCCTTGCGGGAAAGCTTCACCGTGTACACGAGGTTGTCGAAAGTCTCGGCGACGATGACGACCGGCTTGCCCTGGGCTTCCTTCCCGGGATCGAGTGCAACGTCATCGAACGACAGCGAGCCCAAGCGGTTGACGGCGCCGACCGCGGCGCTCGGATCGAGATTGCCGCCGTCCACGAATTTCCACTGGCCCCATTCCTCGGCGCGCGCGATCTTCCAGCGCGGGCCGGCGCCCTCCGGCCCGGCCGCAAGCGTCCGGATGCGCTCGATCTTGAAGAAATCCCGGTTGAGCCACTTGCCGGGGTCCGCTTCCGCCTTGCCCAGCGGATCGGACACGACCGCTACCGTGTCCCCGGCGCCGACGACGCGCACGTAGCGCCCCGCGGGCACCCCGTCCTTCGCCACCGGCAGCGGATTGAGAGGATCCTTCTTCAGGACCTTCTTGCCGAGTACGAGGCTCGCCAGCACCTTGCCCGCGCTGTCCCGGAACTCGATCAGGGTGCCGCCGCCCTCCCCCTTGCCCGGGCCGGCAAGCTCGACCCGCGGCAGGAGCGACGCGCCGATGTGCTCGGACTGCGTCACCTTGAGTTCCACCAGCTTGATCATCAGATCGCTGATCTCCTCGAAGCTGGCGGGATAGCCGCCGCGCTCCTGCACCACCCACATCTTCTCCTTGCGTGCAAGCGTGACCTGGTGCCTGGGGCCCTGCAACCGGATCTCGGCGACATCGGCGATCCTGAGCCCGGGCAGGAGCTTGGCGCCGATCTTCGCGCCGCTCGCGCGGTAGGCGGCGATGTCCTGCCAGAAAAGCGCGAGTCCCGCGGCCCCCAGGACCACCAGCGCGATGACCAGGTAAAGGAAGTGCCTGCGATTCATGCCGCCGTTCCTATGGACATCATCACGCCACCACGGCTTTGCGGCGCCGGGCCAGCGCGAGCGCGAGCCCGGCGAGCGCGACGAGGAGTGGCACCAGCCCGATGTTCACGACCTTGGTCCAGAACTCGAGCGTGTCGGTCTCGACGCGCAGCCGCTTCCGTAGCTCCTTGAGGGCAAGCCGCGCCTCCGCCGCTTTCTTGCGGAAGATGTCGAGCTCGGCCTGCTGCTCCGGAGTGAGGATCATGCTGGTGGCGCCGGCCTTCGACTTCTGCAGCTTCTGCAGGTTCTCCTGGGTCTGGTTCAAGCTGTCCTCGAGCTCCTTGATCTTTCCGAGGTACTGCTGCTGCGCCTGCGCCTCCATTTCGCGGATTACCGTCAGCGGCTTGCTGAAGGAGGCCCGGCTTCTCAGGCTGATCAACGCGCTGTCGCCGGAGAACTGCTCGACCAGGCCCAGCGCGAGCGCGAGGTTGCCGTTGCGCGGAACGGCAACGCGCTGGCCAAACACTTCCTGGATCTCCACCGCGGCCCCGTCGGAAAGCATGTCCACGTCGGCGACCAGTACCAACGAATTCTCTTCCTTCGATTCCTTCAGCTGCGGCTCGGCCTTGTCCTCGGTCTTCTTCTTTTCGTCCGGGCCCTTCTTCCGGTCCGCGCGCGGCATGAAGGGCTGGGGCTTGCCCTGCGGGAAGGCGGTGTGAAACTTGCCGTTCAGGCGGATCGCGAGCGGCATCTCCTCGTTGGTGGGCTGGAAGCCGCGCGTGGAGGGCTCGCCCGAAAGCGTCGCGATGATGAGATCGACCGGCATCGCGTTCTTCGAGGTGTGGGCGAGCACGGTCTGCGTGAGGCCCTCGGCCGGCTTGCCCTTGAACGCGCCGCCGAAGGCGTAGAGCAGCGTGCCGACCTGGCTCGTCACCACGTCGTCCGGATTGAGCGCCTGCGGGTTGAGCGAGAGCAGGGTCGGCAGCAGGCGCGGGCCCGCGCCGCTCGCGTAGGTGAGGTCGGCGATCACCTTGCCCATGTCGACGTCGATGCCCCACGCCTTGAACAGGTTGTAGAAAGTGGACTGCCCCGCCTGCGATCCGCCGAAGGGGTTCTGGAAGTCGGGCTGCTGGTCGAAATAGGCGTAGGGATCGACGAACGCGATGAGCCTGCCTCCGCGCAGCACGTACTGGTCGATGGCGTACTCGGTTTCCTCCGACAGGTTGCGCGGATGGATCACCAGCAGCACCTTGATGTCGTCCTCGATCCGTGTCGTATCGAGCTTGACCTCCTTCACGTCGAAGATCTTCTTCAGCTCCTGGATCAGCACCCAGGCCTCGGTCGGCTGCTGCTTGCGGATCGGGTCGAGGGAGCGCCCCAACACCGGCAGTGCGCTCATTACGCCCACCACCGGCTTCTTGGTCTCGCCGACCTGCGAGATCCCGCGGGTGATGTCGTACTCGAGCAGCCGCTCCCGGTCGGGCGCCAGCACCGGAATCGCCGCTTTCTGGTCGAGGAAGGCGATCGAGAGCCCGAGGTAGAACTTGTCTCCGGTGTTGGTGAGCTGGCCCTCGATGCCGTCGAGCTGGGCGGAATCCTCGGCATCCGAATCCGGCTCCGGGTTGAACTTCTCGATCACCACCTTGCCGCCGCCCGCCGCCTTGTACTCGTTCAGCAGGTCCTCCACCCGCTTGGCGAAGGTCTTCAGCCCCACCGGCACCGCCTCGCTGCCCTGCGAGTAATAGAGGCGGAGCTTGACCGGCGCCTCGAGCCGGGCGAGCACCTTCCGGGTGCCGGGCGACAACGTGTAGACGTCGCCCTCGGTCAGGTCGGCGCGCAGGTTGAACGCGCTCACGATGAAATTGGCGGCGATCAGCACCGCGAGGAGCACGACGACGCCGCCAGTCGAGTAGAGCAGGGTTTCGCGGTGCTTGCTCATCATGGCCCTACCCCGCGCGCTGGTTGCGGATGATGACGCCCGTGGTGAAGAGCGCGAATCCCATCACCGAGGCGAAGAAAACGATATCGCGGGTGTCGAGCACGCCGCGCTGGAAGCCCTCGAAGTGCGTCATCACCGAGAACGCGGCGACGACCTCCACCACCCGCGGGCTCGCGACGCGCGACAGCAGGCCCGTCACCGGCTCGTAGCCGGCGAGGATCAGGAACAGGCAGATCAGCACCGACAGGATGAAGCTGATCACCTGGTTGCGCGTCATGGCCGAAGTCATGCAGCTCACGGCAAGGTAGGACCCCGCGAGAAGCGCGCTCCCGACGTAGCCCGTGAAGATCACCCCGTTGTCCGGGTCCCCCAGCCAGTTGACCGTGACCACGACCGGGAAGGTGAGCGCGAGCGCAAGCGCGAGGAAGAGCCACGAGGCGACGAACTTGCCGATGATCGCCTGCCAGGTCGTCACCGGCATCGTGAGCAGCAGCTCCATCGTGCCGAGCCGGCGCTCCTCCGACCACAGCCGCATCCCGACGGCGGGCACGAGAAAAAGATAGAGCCAGGGATGCCAAGTGAAGAACGACACGAGCGAGGCCTCGCCGCGCTCGAAGAAGCTGCCGACCGTGAAGGTGAAGAAGCCGGTGAGGAGGAGAAAGATCACCAGGAACACGTAGGCGATGGGGGAAGTGAAGTAGCCGCCCAGCTCGCGCTTCACGATTGCCTTGATGTTGGCCCAGGAGTTCATGGCTCATTGCCCCTTGACGGTATCGGGCAGCGTGATCGCGCGGAACACGTCCTCGAGCCGGCCCTCCGGCGAGCGTGCTTTCAGCTCCGCGGGCGTCCCGTTCGCGACGATCCGGCCGCGGTCGATGATGATGACGCGGGTGCACGCCGCTTCGACTTCCTCGAGAATGTGCGTCGAGAAGATGATCGCCTTGCTTTCGCCCA
>JBOIEM010000003.1:0-9757 GCA_050741115.1 Burkholderiales bacterium | reverse complement strand
CTCTAGCGACCGTCGTACGCAGCCGGATCGCGGTCAGCGTGTCCTGCAGCGGGCGGCGCGAGCGCACGTGCATGTGCACGTCGCCGGCCGCTACCAGCGGAAGCCTGGCGGCGCGGCCGAGATCGAGGAGCGCGGCGAGCCGCGCGCGGTCGTCCGGCCCGGAGAGGAGCTCCACGGCGATCCAGGCGCGGCCGGCAAAGGCGCGCGCGACGCGCTGCGCATGCCCGGGCATCTCGGCCCATGGGTCCCTCACCCCCGCCCCTCCATCCCTCACCCCCGCCCCTCTCCCGAGCGGAGAGGGGAGGCTCGAGATTCCCTTCTCCTCTTGGGAGAAGGGCATGGGATGAGGGATGGGAGAGGGGAGGCGCGAGATTCCCTTCTCCCCTTGGGAGAAGGACACGGGATGAGGGAATGGGAGAGGAGAGCAGCGAGATTCGGATTTTGTCGTAACCATCCGCATGTGTTTGACGATGGCCGGGATGGCGGAATTGGTAGACGCACGGGACTCAAAATCCCGCGGTGGCGACACCATGAGAGTTCGATTCTCTCTCCCGGCACCACTTGCCCGACCGCTCTCATGGTGGCGCGCGGGATTTCAGCGGAGGCTAACCTGCTTGCAGGTTATGCCGGAGCTAAAATCACAAGACACCATGAGAGTTCGATTCTCTCTCCCGGCACCACCAACCTGCTTATCGTTCTTCGTTCCTCGTTCCTCGTTCGGGTGTGGCCTGAGTGACCACGACCCGGTCGCGCCCGGCCTTCTTCGCCTCGTAGAGCGCCTCGTCGGCCGCCCGCAGCAGCGCTTCCGCGTTGTCGGCGTGCTGCGGAAAGATCGCGACGCCGAATGACGCGGTGATGGCGTCGAGCCGATGGCCGCCATGCTCGAGGCGCAGCCCCGCAATGCCGCGGCGGATTCTTTCCGCCCGTTCCACCGCCACTTCCGGGGTCGTTTCCGGCAGGATCACCGCAAGCTCCTCGCCCCCGTAGCGGCAGCCGATGTCGGATCCGCGCACGTGCTCGCGGATGACGTCGGCCACGCGCTTCAACACGAGATCGCCGGCCTCGTGGCCCCAGGTGTCATTGAAGCGCTTGAAGTGGTCGATGTCCGCGAGGATCGCTGCGACCGGCGTGCGGTTGCGGCGCGCTTTCAGCAGCTCCCGTCCGAGCAGCTCCCACAGGTAGCGCCGGTTGTGCAGCCCGGTGAGCGGGTCGGTGATCGCGAGCTCGCGGGTCTCCCGCAGCGCTTTCTGCAGCTCCGCCTCGCGCTCCTGCAGCGATTGGGCCATCTGGTCGAACGCGTCGCCCAGGCGCGAGATCTCCTCGCGGCCACCCGGCAGGCCGGTGCGCGCGGTGAGGTCGCCCGCCTGCACGCGGCGCGCCATGTCGAGGAGCTTCCTCAGGTTGCGCAGCACCATGATTTCCGCGCCGTACCATCCGCCGAGCAGCAACAGCATCGTGACGGCCACCAGGCCGCCGAGCGTCTTGATGAACGTCGCGCGCGCCTCCGCGTAGATCACGCCTTGATGGACGCCGATCACCACGCGCAGCGGCAGGTTGCCCTCGGGGCTCACTTCCACGCCCTGGAAGGCGTAGACGCGCGGCGCACCGCCCGCGTCGGCCGTCTCGAGCGCGCCGCTTCTCGCGGCAAACACTGCCTGGCTCAATCGTGGCTCGGAGAGCCTCGCTCCGATGCGCGCCGCTTGCGCCGGGACCTGGGCGAGCACGATGCCGTCGCGATCGAGCAGAGTCACCACGGCGCCGGGCGGCCTCGGCGTCGTGCCGGCAAGCTCGCCGAACGGCTTCAGATCGAGATTCGCAAACAGCACGGCCACAACCTTGCCGTCCGCGTCGTGCACCGGCTGGCCGAGATCGATGCCGTCCCTGCCGGTGGCGCCCCCAGCCTGATAGCCCCCCACCGAAAATCTCCTGCTTTCGACCGCTTCCCGGAAATAGGGGCGGTCGCTCACATTGACGCCGTCATCCCACGCTCTCGCATCGCAATGGAGATCGCCGCTCGCAAGATGCATGCCGAGCGAGTGGTAGCGTCCCGGGCCGGCCCGCATCAGATCACGGAAATGCTCGTGGCACGCCTGCCGGTCGCGCAGCAGCGCGGGTACCGCGCCCGCGGACGCGATCAGCAGCTGGTGCGCGCGATCCACGGTCTGCTCCACGCGCGCGGCCACCAGCCTTGCGTAACGCCGGAGCTCCCCGCGCGCCTGGCTTTCCGCCAGGTAGCGCTGCTCGAGCGCCCCGTAGACCATCAGCGCCAGGGCGGGGACCGCGGAGAGCACCACCACGACGGCGACCCGCCCGCGTGTGCTCAGATCCTTCATGGACCCAGCGTCACCTCGACGTTATCGATCAGCCGCGTGCGGCCGAGCCGCGCGGCCGCCAGCACGACCAGCTCCCGATCCCGCTCCGTGGGCTGACGCAGGTCGGCCTGGCGGCGCACGGCGACGTAATCCGGCTGCCAGCCGCGGCGCTGAAGCTCCGTCATCGATTGCTGGTCGATGCGCTGGAAATCGCGCGCACCCTTCTCGATCTCGGTTCGCGCCTGCTTCAGCACCGCATACAGGTGCGGCGCCTCCTTGCGCTCCTCCGCGGACAGGTAGGCATTGCGCGAGGAGAGCGCGAGCCCGTCCTTCGCCCGGACCGTTTCCGCCGGGATGATCTCGATCGGCAGTGCGAACTGCCGCACCATGTCGCGCAGCACGAGGTACTGCTGGTAGTCCTTCTTGCCGAAGATCGCCGAGTGGGGCATCACCAGGTTGAAGAGCTTGAGCACGACCGTCGCGACGCCGCGGAAATGCCCGGGCCGGTGCGCGCCCTCCAGGATGAACTGCAGGTCCGAGGGCTCGACCACGAAGGTCTGCCGCTCGGGATAGATCTCCCGCTCTTCCGGCATGAACAGGACATCCACGCCCGCGGCTCTTAGCCGCTCGCTGTCGGCGTCCACGGTGCGCGGATAGCGGTCGAAGTCCTCGCGCGGGCCGAACTGCAGGCGGTTGACGAAGATGCTGACCACCGTGCACGCCGCGCGCGGCTTGGCGATATTGATGAGCTGGATATGCCCGTCGTGCAGGTTGCCCATGGTCGGCACGAACACGTTGTTCGGCTCGCGCTGCAGGCGCGCCCGCAGGTCGGCGGCGGAGCGGATCACGTCCATGTATGGGGCCAGGGTCGATTTTCTGGCTGGGCGTTGGGTCAGGCGACTCAGAAAATCGACCCTGGCTCCTAGAAGGAGTGCTCGGCGCCGGGGAAGGTGCGGGCCTTCACTTCCTTGACGTAGAGTTCGACCGCGCCCTGGATCGTGCCGGTGGTGCGCATGAAGTTCTTGACGAATTTCGCCTTGCGGCCGGGATAGACATCGAGCATGTCGTGCAGCACGAGCACCTGCCCCGAGCAATCCGCGCCGGCGCCGATTCCGATGGTCGGGATCGTGAGCGTCTCCGTCACCGCGCCGGCGAGCGCCGCGGGAATCGCCTCCAGCACGATCATGCCGGCGCCCGCCTGCTCGAGCAGCTTCGCCTCCTTGAGCAGCTGCTGGCCCGCGTCCTCGCCCCGCCCCTGCACCCGGTAGCCGCCGAGCGCGTGCACGGACTGCGGGGTCAGCCCCAGGTGCCCGCATACCGGTATGCCGCGATCGGTGAGGAACTCGATGGTGTCCAGCATCGGCCGGCCGCCCTCGATCTTCACCATGTGCGCGCCCGCCGCCATGAGCTCCGCCGCATTGCGGAACGCATCCTGGGGCGAGATCTGGAAGGTGGCGAACGGCATGTCGCCGATGATGAACGCGCGCTTCGAGCCCCGCGCGACGCACTGGGTGTGATAGACCATGTCCCGCAGGGTCACGGGGAGCGTGGACTCCTGCCCCTGCAGCACGTTGCCGAGTGAGTCGCCGACGAGCAGCGAATCAACGCCCGCGGCCTCGAGCACGGCGGCAAAGCTCGCGTCGTAGCAGGTGAGCATCGCGATCCTGCCGCCCTCCTGCGCCATCTTCTGCAACGTGGTGAGCGTGATCCTCATCGGTAACCCCTTCAACGCACAGACGCAAATAGCCCTTAACCCATACTGAAGAACTCGCGCGGGCCGCGCATCGCGATCACGCGCTGCAACAATAAATCAAAATCGGCGGGCTGATCAACAAAATTCAGGTTTTCGGAGTTGACCGTCAGCACCGGCGCGGCGTCGTACTGGTGGAAGAACCGCGCGTAGGTCTCCGCGAGCTGCACCAGGTATGCGTCCGGAATATTGCGTTCGTAGGCGACGCCGCGGCGTCGCACGCGCTCGACCAGCGTGGCGGGCGAGGCCTGCAGGTAGATCACGAGGTCGGGGGTCGGCGCCTGCGGCCGCAACTGCGTCCAGACCTGGCGGTAGAGCGCGAACTCCTCGTCGCTCAGGGTGAGCCGCGCGAACAGGGCATCCTTGTCGATCATGAAATCCGCCACGGTGAGCCCGGCGAACAGGTCCGGCTGCAGCAGCTTGCGCACCTGGGCGGCGCGCTGGAACAGGAAATAGAGCTGCGCCGGCAGCGCGTAGCGCGCGCGGTCCTGGTAGAAGCCGGGGAGAAACGGGTTGGCGTCGGTGTCCTCGAGCACAGCCATGCCCCCGGTGCGCTCGCCCATCACGCGCGCGAGGCTCGTCTTGCCCGCGCCGACGGGGCCTTCGACCACGATGTAGCGGTACCTTTCGGGGAGCCTCGCGGTCATTTTTCGAGAAGCTTGATCATGCCTGAGGCATCAACGTTGCGCACAAGGTTGGCGACGCACCCGCCGCCCGGCACGACCGCGTCCGGCGCGATCTCCGCGAGAGGAATCATCACGAAGGCGCGATCGAGCATGCGCGGATGCGGGATGGTGAGCGCGGGCTCGCTCACGGTCCGCTCGCCGTAGAGCAGGAGATCGAGGTCGAGGGTGCGCGGCCCGCCGGGGCGATCGCGCACGCGGCCGTGGGCGCGCTCGATCGCCAGGAGCTGCTCGAGCAGCGCGCGCGCCTCGAGCCGCGTTTCGATTCTCGCCACCGCGTTGACGAAATCCGGCTGGTCGGGGTATCCCGAAGGCGGGTTGCGATAGAGCGAGGAGCGGCGCACGAGCCGGGTGCCGGGCAGCGCGGCAAGCCGCTGCAGCGCACCGTGAATCTGCGCCGGCGGGTCGTCGAGATTGCTGCCCAATCCGACAAAAGCCGTGACCCGTGATTCGTGCCGCGTGACCGGTGCCACGATGCGCTTTCGCTAGGACGGCGCGCCCTGCGCGCCCGTCGTCGTCGGTCCCCGCATCCCTCCGCTCTCATCCCTCATCCCTCGCCTGCGGCGCCGGCGCCGGCGCTTGCGCACCCCGGCCTCGCCGGTCAGCATCTGGGCGCGCTCGGACTCGCCCGCGCGCTGGAAGCGCTCCCACCATTCGCCGAGCGCGGGGTCGAGCTCGCCGCTGCCGCAGCGCAGCCGCAGGAAATCGTAACCGGCCCGGAACCGCGGGTGCTCGAGGAGACGATACGGGCGCTTGCCGGCCCGCTGGAGGAAGCGCGGCTGCATCGCCCAGATCTCCCGCATGTCGCCGGCATGACGATGCGGGATCGCGAGCTTTCCCGCCTGCGCCCGCATGACATGATCCATCGCCTGGTAGAGCGCAGGGATCGGCGGCCCGCCCTTCTCCTCCAGCACCCTCCACTCGGCGAGAACCTCCGGCCACAGCAGCGCCGCGAACAGGAAACCCGGTGAAACCGGCTTTCCCGCCCGCACGCGCTCGTCCGTGCTCCTAAGCGATGCCACGACGAAGCGCTCCCCCGCCGCCCTGCCCATGGCGGCATCGAGCAGCGGCAGCACGCCGTGGTGCAGTCCTTCCCTGCGCAGCTGCGCCACCGCCTCCACGGCGTGGCCGGAGAGCAGCAGCTTCAGCATCTCGTCTAGCAGGCGCGAGGGCGGCACGTGCGCAAGCAGCCCGGCGAGCCGGTGGATCGGCCGGCGCGTCGCCGCGTCGATCTCGAGCCCGCGGCTTGCCGCCAGCCGCACGGCGCGCAGCATCCGGATCGGGTCCTCCCGATAGCGCTTCTCCGGGTCGCCGATCATACGCAGCCGCCGCTTGAGGAGGTCGGGCACGCCGCCGTGGTAATCCCAGATTTCCTGGGAAGACGGGTCGTAGAACAGCGCGTTGATGGTGAAGTCGCGGCGCGTCGCGTCCTGCTCCTGGGTGCCGAACACGTTGTCGCGCAAAATCCGCCCGTGCTCGTCCGCGACGCGCTCCTCGGCTTCCTCCACCGGGTTCGAGCCGCGGAACGTCGACACCTCCACGGTCTCCGGCCCGCACATCACGTGCACCAGGCGGAAGCGCCGGCCGATCACCCGCGAGCGGCGGAAGAGAGCGCGCACTTCCTCGGGCGTCGCGTCGGTCGCGATGTCGAAGTCCTTGGGCTTGCGCCCGAGCAGGAGATCGCGCACCGCGCCGCCGACGATGAAGGCCGCGAAATCGTGGCGCTGCAGCGTCTGGGTCGTGCGCAGCGCGCACGAGCTGATGGCGTCGCGGCCGACGCCGTGCGCGCCGTGCGCGATGATCTTGGGCTGCACCGGCCCGAACAGCCGCCCGGAGAAGACCTTGCCGAGGAAGCGTGTGATCATCTAGTCGAGGCTGATGATGGGCCAGCCGCTGCGCACCGCGTGCTCCCGCAGCGTCGCGTCCGGGTCCACCGCGACGGGGCGGCTCACGCGCTCGAGCAGCGGCAGGTCGTTCAACGAATCGCTGTAGAACCACGATTCGCGGCAGGCGGCGAGCGAGCTGCCGCGCTCACCGAGCCAAGCTTCGAGACGCGCGACCTTGCCCTCGCGGAAGCACGGGACGCCCCGCGCCGTCCCGGTGAACTCGCCGTTCCGCTCCTCGGGCTCGGTCGCGATCAGCTCCGCGATGCCGAACTCGCGCGCGATCGGCGCCGTGACGAAGCTATTGGTCGCCGTGATCACGACGCGCAGATCGCCGCGGTGGCGTTCGACCAGCGAGCGCGCCTTGTCTCGGATCAGGGGACGGATCCTGCTCTCCATGAACTCGCGATGCCAGGCCGCGAGCTGCGCCCGCGGGTGGCGCGACAGCGGCTTCAGCTGGAAATCGAGAAACGCGTGGATGTCGAGCGTGCCGGCGCGGTAGTCCTCGTAGAAGCGCTGGTTGCGCGCCTCGTACACCTCCCGGTCGAGCACGCCCTGCTCGATCAGGAACTGCGCCCACTCGAAATCGCTGTCACCCGCGAGCAGCGTATTGTCCAGGTCGAACAGTACCAGCCGCTCGCTCAATCGCCCGCCCCCGCCGCCGAGTCCTGCATCCTCGGTCCCGCCTCCTGCCGGCCGGCGGCATGCAGCAGCTCGCGCGCGAGCGGCACCGTGACCGGGCGCCGGGTCTCGAGCGAGTAGCGGTCGAGCGCGTCGAGCGTCGCCAGCAGCGTGGGCAGGTCGCGCCGCGACCGCGTCAGCAGGAAATCGGACACCTCGGGCGCAAGCCGGAAGCCGCGGCTCGCGGCGTGGTCGGCGAGTGCCTGCGCCTTGTTCTCGTCGGTGAGCGCGTGCACCTGGTAGACCAGGCCCCAGGCGAGCCGGGTCGCCAGGTCCTCGCGTAGTTTCAGCTGCGCCGGCGGCGCGCCGGCGCTCGCGAGCAACGCCCCGCCGCGCTCGCGCAGCGCGTTGTAGAGATCGAACACCGCGACCTGCCCCTCGTGGTCGAGCCGGTCCACATCGTCGAGCGCGACGCAATCCATGCGCTCGAGGCCGGCCGCGAGCTCGAGGCGCGCGGCGCAGGCGAAGTAGCTCGCCGCCGCGCCTTCGCGCTGCAGCTCGGCCACGGTTGCCTGGAGCAAGTGGCTGCGGCCGCTCCCGGGCGGGCCCCACAGGAAGAAGCAACGCTCGCGCGCGCTCCTCGCAGCAAGCCGCTTCAGGTTCTGGAGCAGCTCGCCGTTCACCCCGGCGATGAAATTGTCGAGCGTGGGCCGCGCCGGGACGGCCAAATCGAGCGCGAGCTGTTTCATTAAGAGTCCCTAACACGATGAAACACGCGTGCGTTGCGAGCCAAAATCGGTGATGACGCGAAGGACGGCGCAGGGCATATGTCGTATATGGCCAAGCCGGCCGACAAAGTGTCCCGCGCAGGGCGGAGCAGGTTCCAAGCGTTGTGTGCTTGGATGCGACCCCGGAGCGGGACATGGGAGCGCCATATTGCGCGGGACTTACACGCGCCTACGCGGTCGCATCCCCGCAAGCGGGGCCCCTGCTCCACGCTTCGGCGCGTTGCCGATTTTGGCCGCAACCCCGGCGCCGGCATCGGAATATCCATGGTTAACCCAGGGGCTGGCACGAATTTTGGCCCATGGCTTTGTCGCTCCCCTTGTTAATATCGACATATTGACTTCGGCTCGCTTCGCGCCCTGAGCCAAAATCGTGACAGCGCAGCGCGCGTTTCATCGTGTTAGGGACTCTAGGGTAAAATTCGAGGCGCATATCTTAGCCCAAAAACCGGCTGCTCCCGACATCGGCCCCCATACGAGTTCGCCGTTTGAAGAAGCCCGCCGCACCCCTCACCTACCGCGACGCCGGCGTGGACATCGACGCCGGGGATCGCCTGGTCGAGAACATCAAGCCGTTCGCGAAGAAGACGTTGCGCAGGGAAGTGCTCGCCGGAATCGGGGGATTCGGCGCGCTGTTCGAGATCGCCCGCAGCCGGTACCGCGAGCCGGTGCTGGTCGCCGGCACCGACGGGGTGGGCACCAAGCTGAAGCTCGCGTTCGAGCTGAGGCGCCATGCGTCCATCGGCATCGATCTCGTGGCGATGAGCGTGAACGACATCCTCACGCACGGCGCCGAGCCGCTGTTCTTCCTCGACTACTACGCCTGCGGCCGGCTCGACGTGGCGACCGCGACCGAGGTCGTCAAGGGCATCGCCGCCGGCTGCGAGCAGGCGGGCTGCGCGCTGATCGGCGGCGAGACCGCGGAAATGCCGGGCATGTACGCCGCCGGCGAGTACGATCTCGCGGGTTTCGCGGTGGGCGTCGTCGAGAAGCGCCGCATCATCGACGGGTCGGGCATCGTCGAGGGGGATGCCGTGCTGGGGCTCGCCTCGAGCGGGGCGCACTCCAACGGCTACTCGCTGATCCGCAAGATCATCGCGGTGAACGGCGTTGACCTGTCGGCGAATTTGCACGGCCGCGCGTTGAGCGAAGTCATGCTGGAGCCCACCCGCATCTACGTGAAGCCGGTCCTGAAGCTCGTGCGGAGCGTCGCCGTCAAGGGTCTCGCCCACATAACCGGCGGCGGCATCGTCGAGAATGTTCCGCGCATGCTGCCCGCGCGGCTCGCGGCACGCATCGAGCGCGCGGCGTGGAGGCTGCCGCCGCTGTTCCAGTGGCTGAAGGAGGAAGGCGGCATCGCCGATGCCGAGCTCTACCGCGTGTTCAATTGCGGCATCGGCATGGCGGTGGTCGTCGCCCCCGCGGACGTGGCGAAGGCGCTGAAAACGCTCACGGCCGCGGGCGAGACCGCGTGGCGCATCGGCCGCATCGAGCGGCGCGCGAAGAACGGCGAGCAGGTCGTGATGGTCTGAACTTGATGGCTGAGAAGACGCTCGTCATCCTGATCTCGGGGCGCGGCAGCAACATGGAGGCGGTGCTCGACGCGCGCCTGCCCGCGCGCATCGCCGCCGTCGTCAGCAATAACCCGCAGGCGCGCGGCCTTCAGGCCGCCGGCGGGCGCGGCGTCGCGACCGCCGTGGTCGACCACCGCGCGTTCCCCGAC
>JBOIEM010000002.1:0-7891 GCA_050741115.1 Burkholderiales bacterium | reverse complement strand
TTCATGCGCGAGCGGTCCTCGCGCGCGACCGGCGAATGGTAGAACTCGGTCTGATCCAGGTAGTCGTAGACGAGCTTCGCCTTGGCGATGTTGATCTCCTCCATGCGGGCGAGCCCGCCCAGTTTCTTGAGCCACTGGAACACCAGCCCCGCGAGGTAGATCGCGTAGGTCGGCGGCGTGTTGTGCATGGAATCCGCCTGCGCCTGGACCTTGTAGTCGAAAATGGCGGGCGTGCCGGGGGCCGCCTGCCCGATCAAGTCCTCGCGGACGATCACGATGGCCATCCCCGCGGGGCCGACGTTCTTCTGCGCGCTGGCGTAGATCAACCCGAAACGGCCGACATCGAGCGGCCGCGACAGGATGTTCGAGGACGCATCGGCGACCAGCGGGACACTGTCCGTCCGCGGGATCCAGTGAAACTCCACGCCGCCGATCGTCTCGTTCGGCGTGTAATGCACGAACGCCGCGTCGCGATCGATCCTCCACGCCTCCTGCTTCGGAGCGCAGGTGAAATTGGCGTCTTCCGAGCTCGCCGCAATATCGACTCTGCAGTAGCGCTTGGCCTCGGCGATGGCCCGCGTCGACCAGTGTCCGGTATTAACGTAGCTGGCGACCGCCTTGCCCCGGAGCAGGTTCATCGGGACGATCGCGAACTGGCCGGCGCCGCCGCCGTGCATGAACAGCACCTTGTAGTTCTTGGGAATTGCGAGCAGCTCGCGCAGGTCCGCCTCGGCCTGGGCATGGATGCCGACGAAAATCTTGCCGCGGTGGCTCATTTCCATCACCGACATGCCGCTGCCGTGCCAGTCGAGCATCTCTTCCGCCGCCTGCCGCAACACCGGCTCCGGCAGCGTCGCCGGCCCGGCCCCGAAGTTGAACACTCTCGCCACGTCGAACCTCGATTATGGTCAGTCGCTATTGCTCGTCGCCGTTGTCGGGCTCGACGATCTTCTCCAGCCCGGCGAGCTTCTCGCCCTCGTCGACGAGATTGATGAGGCGCACGCCCTGCGTCGAGCGCCCCTGCTCGCGCACTTCCGCGACCCGCGTGCGGATCAGCACGCCGCCGGTCGTGATCAGCATCATCTCGTCCTCCGCCCCCACCAGCTGGGCGCCGATCAGCTTGCCGTTGCGCTCGCTGCAATCGATCGCGATGATGCCCTGGGTGCCGCGCCCGTGCCGCGTGTACTCCGCCACCGGCGTGCGCTTGCCGTAGCCGTTCTCCGTGGCCGTCAGCACCGAAAGGCTCTCGTCGCTCACGGTCAGCAACGACACTACGCTCTGGCCCTTGGCGAGCTTCATGCCGCGCACGCCCGCCGCGGTGCGCCCCATCGGGCGCACTTCGTCCTCGGCGAAGCGCACCGCCTTGCCGGCGTCGGAGAAGAGCATCGCGTCCTGCTTGCCGTCGGTCAACGCCACCCCGATCAGGTGGTCGCCGTCGTCGAGGCTGACCGCGATGATGCCCTTCGCCATCGGCCGCGAAAACGCCGACAGCGCAGTCTTCTTGACCGTTCCCAGCGCAGTAGCCATGAACACGAAATGGTTCTCGTCGAACTCCTTGACCGGCAGCACGGCGGTGATCTTCTCGTGCTCCATCAGCGGCACCAGGTTCACGATCGGCTTGCCGCGCGAGGCGCGGCTGCCCTGCGGCACCTCGTAGACCTTGAGCCAGTAGACGCGGCCGCGGTTGGAGAAGCACAGGATGTGGTCGTGCGTGTTGGCGATGAACAGCTTCTCGACGAAATCATCCTCCTTGGTCGAGGTCGCCTGCCGGCCCCGCCCGCCGCGCTTCTGGGCGCGGTAGTCCGCGACCGGCTGGCACTTCATGTAGCCGCCGTGCGAGAGCGTCACCACCACGTCCTCGGACGCGATCAGGTCCTCGGTGGAGAGCTCCTGGGTCGCGGTGACGATCTCGCTCTTCCTCTCGTCGCCGTACTGTTTCTTCACCTCGGCGAGCTCCCCCGAGATGATCTCGGTCACGCGCGCGGGCTTGGCCAGGATATCGATGAGATCCACGATCTTGTCGATCGTCTCCCGGTACTCCGACTGGATCTTGTCCTGCTCGAGCGCGGTCAAACTCTGCAGGCGCATCTCGAGGATGCGCTGCGCCTGGACGTCCGAGAGCCGGTAGCCCTGCTTCTGCAACCCGAACTCGGCCGCGAGCCCTTCCGGGCGCGCGGTCTCCCCCCCGCTGCGCTCGAGCAGCTCCTCCACGAGGCGGGAGCGCCAGAAGCGCGCCATCAGCGCGCTTTTCGCGTCGACCGGCGTGGCGGCGCTCTTGATCAGCGCGATCACGTCGTCCACGTTGGAGAGCGCCACCGCCAGCCCCTCGAGGACATGGCCGCGCTCGC
Organism: Burkholderiales bacterium; assembly: GCA_050741115.1. Taxonomy (GTDB): domain Bacteria; phylum Pseudomonadota; class Gammaproteobacteria; order Burkholderiales; family SG8-41; genus SG8-41. The sequence goes on along the minus strand of JBOIEM010000002.1, from coordinate 5,543 downwards.
GCGCCTTCCTCAGCTCGAACACGGTGCGCCGCGTGACGACCTCGCGGCGATGGCGCAGGAAGGCGTCCAGGAACTGCTTGAGGTTGAGGAGCCGCGGCTGGCCGTCGACCAGCGCGACCATGTTCATGCCGAACGTCTCCTCGAGCTGCGTGTCCTTCCACAGGTTGTTGAGGATCACGTCGGGGTTCTCGCCGCGCTTCAGCTCGATCACCGCCCGCATGCCGCTCTTGTCGGATTCGTCGCGAATGTCGGCGATGCCCTCGATTCGCTTCTCGCGCACGAGCTCGCCGATCTTCATCAGCAGGCTCGCCTTGTTGACCTGGTAGGGCAGCTCGTCGATCACGATGGAGGCGCGGCCGCCTTTCTCCGTTTCCTCGAAATGGGTGCGCGCGCGCATCACGACCCGGCCGCGCCCGGTGCGGTAGCCTTCCCTGACGCCCTGCAACCCGTAGATGACGCCGGAAGTGGGGAAATCCGGGGCGGGCACGATCTTGATCAGGTCTTCGATGCCGAGGTCGGGGTCTTTCAGCAGCGTCTGGCACGCGTCCACCACCTCGGACAGGTTGTGCGGCGGGATGTTCGTCGCCATGCCGACCGCGATGCCGGAGGACCCGTTCACGAGCAGGTTGGGAATGCGCGTGGGCAGCGCGGTCGGCTCCTGCTCCTTGCCGTCGTAGTTCGGCACGAAATCGACCGTCTCCATGTCGATGTCGGCCAGCATTTCCGAGGTGATGCGCTCGAGCCGGCATTCGGTGTAGCGGTAGGCCGCCGGGGAATCGCCGTCCACCGAACCGAAGTTGCCCTGCCCATCGATCAGGGTGTAGCGCATGGAAAAGCTCTGCGCCATGCGCACCAGTGCCTCGTAGGTGGCGGCGTCGCCATGGGGGTGGTACTTGCCGAGCACGTCGCCCACCACCCGCGCGCACTTGACGTAGGAGCGGTTCCAGACGTTGTTCGCCTCGTGCATCGCGAAGAGGATGCGGCGGTGTACCGGCTTCAGCCCGTCGCGCACGTCGGGCAGCGCCCGCCCCACGATCACGCTCATCGCGTAGTCGAGGTAGGAGCGGCGCATCTCCTCTTCGAGGCTGACGGGCAGCGTTTCCTTGGCGATCTGATCCATGAAAATGCAGGGAAATCCCGGGGTTTCGGAAGCCGGTAAAAAGTGCAAATTTTAGCATGCGCCGGGGCGCTGCCTGGGACCGATCGGAGCGCGATTGAGGGGTGGACGAGCGGCTCCGGCATTCCAGCGTCAACCGCGGGAATTCGAGCCGCAAGCGATCGTGTGGATGCTTCCCTTTGCGCCGGCCCCGGCGGTCCGTGACGCGTTCTGCGGATCGGGCCGGCGCCTGGGTCGGGGTTCAGTCCAATTGATGAAACACACTTCGGTCCGGAGGGCGCGTCCGTTACCTAAAAGCAACAGCCAAACATCCCCTTACCGGCGAGCCCGTGCTATGATTTCCGCATAATTTGCCTTGCCCGTTCCGATGTGATATTAGTAGCCGCGGGGAGACTCCATTAGTGGTTAACCGGCACTTCGGCGGGTCCCTGACCATCGCATAACAGGAGGATCAAGAACATGAATTCAGCACTGCGGAAGATTTACACCTTCGTCGGCGTACTGGCTGCGATCAGCCTGCTGGCCGCCTGCGAGACCGTACCGGAGCAGAAGCCCGAGCCGGCTGCCGCGCCGAAGCCCGCGCCCGCGCCGAAGCCGAAGCCGGAGCCCAAGCCGGAACCCGAGAAGAAGGCCAAGCCGGTATTCCTCAACGTCGAGGAGAAGATCGAGCTTCAGGGCATGCCCTTCGCCAAGGCGGAGATGACCGCTGACAACAAGTCCGAACTCGACAAGTTCATGGCTGGACTGCGCAAGGCGACCAAGGCCCGCGAAGCCGTGCAGATCAGCGCCGTGGTCGTGACCGGCCACACCGACCGCATCGGCAGCCTCAAGTACAACATGGGCCTCTCCGAGCGCCGCGCGGTGGTGGTGAAGGACTACCTCGTCAGCATGGGCGTCGACCAGAAGGTGATCTTCTGGGAAGGCAAGGCATTCAAGCAGCCGATTCCGGTGACGAAGTTCTGCGACAACAAGATGAAGCGCAAGCAGTTGATCGAGTGTCTGTCTCCGAACCGCCGCGCGACCGTGGAGGTCGTGGGCCGCGCCATCTCCCTGGCCAAGCCGAAGCCCGCTGCGAAGAAGCCGGCCGCGAAGAAGCCCGCGGCCCAGCCCGCACGCTGATACCGATCGAACACGATAGTTCGAAGGCCATTCAAGAGCCCTGCCGCAAGGCAGGGCTTTTTTGTTTCCGGAGGAGGCTTGCCTGGCTGATACCGTTCCCCTGGTCGTCGAAGCCGGCTGGGTGATTCCGGTCGAGCCTTCGGGAGCGGTCCTTGCCGACCACTCCGTCGTGGTGATGGATGGACGCATCCGCGATTGCCTTCCCATCCCTCTGTCACGAGAGCGCTACCCGGCCGCGCGACGCACGGCGCTTCCCGGGCACGCCTTGATTCCGGGGCTCGTGAACCTGCACACGCACGCCGCCATGACGCTGATGCGCGGCCTCGCCGACGATCAAGGGCTCATGGACTGGCTGCAGGACCACATCTGGCCGGTGGAAACGCGCCTCGTATCCGGCGATTTCGTGCGCGACGGCACCCTGCTCGCCTGCGCGGAGATGCTGCGCGGCGGCATCACCTGCTTCAACGACATGTACTTCCACCCGGAGGCCGCCGGGCGCGCGGCGCTCGCCGCCGGCATGCGGGCTGCGCTCGGCATCATCGTCATCGAGATGCCTTCCGCGTACGCGGCCGATGCCCAGGATTACCTCAGCAAGGGCCTGGCGACGCGCGACGACCTCAAGCACGAGAGCCTGCTCTCTTTCTGCATCGCGCCGCATGCGCCCTACACCGTCAGCGACAAAGCCTTCGAGCGAATCGCCATGCTGCAGGGCGTGCTCGATCTGCCGCTGCACATCCATCTGCACGAAACCCGCGATGAGATCGAGCAAAGCCTCTCTCGCCACGGCGCGCGCCCCCTCGCGCGGCTGCAGAGACTCGGGCTGGTGGACGCCAATCTGATCGCCGTCCATGCCGTGCACCTGAACGCGCAGGAAACGAGCCTGCTTGCGGCCGAGGGGTGCCATGTCTGCCATTGCCCCAGCTCGAACCTGAAGCTCGCCAGCGGCATCGGGACACCCGCCGAGCTGCTCGCGGCCGGCGTCAACGTCGGGCTTGGTACCGACGGGGCGGCGAGCAACAACCGGCTCGACATTTTCACCGAGATGCGGCTCGCCGCCCTCCTCGCCAAGGGTACGGCCCGCGATCCGACTTCCCTGCCCGCGCACACGACGCTCGAAATGGCGACCCTCCGCGCCGCGCGCGCCCTCGGCATGGACGACCGCATCGGCACGCTCGCGCCGGGCAAGTGCGCCGACATGACCGCGGTCAACCTCGGTGCGCTGGAGCTCCTGCCGTGCTACGACCCGCTGTCGCATCTCGTCTACGCGGCCGGGCGGGAGCACGTCACCCACGTGTGGGTAAACGGCGAGCTGCTGGTCGAAAATGGCGTGCTGACGCGGCTCGACACCCGCGAGCTCGCCGCGAAGACCGCCTATTGGCGCGAAAAGATACGAGGCTAGGAGGAGTTCTCCCGACACGGGTAAAATCTTTCCTCTTCCCTCATTCCTCAGATGATCAACGTCGATCCCCTCGAGCTCGAGAAATTCAGCCAGCTCGCCCACCGCTGGTGGGATCCAGGCGCCGAATTCAAGCCGCTGCACGACATCAATCCACTGCGCCTCGACTACATCGACGGCATCGCCGGCCTGCGCGGCCGGCGCGTACTCGACGTCGGCTGCGGGGGTGGAATACTGGCCGAGGCGATGGCGGCGCGCGGCGCGCGCGTCACCGGCATCGACCTGGCCGACAAGCCGCTGAAGGTCGCCCAGCTGCACCTCCTGGAATCCGGGCTCGAGGTGGAATACCGGCTGATCGCGCCGGAAGCGCTCGCGCGCGAGGCGCCGGGGAGCTTCGACGTCGTTACCTGCATGGAGCTGCTCGAGCACGTGCCCGACCCCGCGTCAACGGTCCAGGCGTGCTCCGATCTCGTCCAGCCCGCGGGCCACGTGTTCGTCTCGACCATCAACCGCAACCTGAAGTCGTACCTGTTCGCGGTGATCGGCGCCGAGTACGTGCTGAAGCTCCTGCCGCGCGGCACGCACGACTACGCGGGCTTCATCAAGCCCTCCGAGCTCGCGGGCATGTGCCGGCGCGCTCGCCTGGAGGTCGCGCGCATCACGGGAATGACCTACAACCCGCTCACGAGGGTGTACTCGTTGGGCGGCGACACGGACGTGAACTACATCCTGCACGCCATGAAGGCGTGATCCATGATCAAGGCGATCCTCTTCGATCTCGACGGCACCCTCGCCGACACGGCGCCCGACCTGACTTTCGCGCTCAATCGTGTGCGCGGCGCCCGCGGACTGCCGCCACTTCCGCTCGCCGCCACGCGTCCCTATGCTTCCCAGGGAGCGCGCGGCCTCATCGGCGTGGGGTTCGACCTCCACCCCGGTGACCCCGGCTACGACGCGTTGCGCGATGAGTTCCTCTCCGCCTATGCCGAGAACCTGTGCCGGGAGACCCGGTTGTTCGCGGGCATGCCGGAGCTCCTCGACCGGCTTGATGCGCGGGCATTGCCGTGGGGCGTCGTCACCAACAAGGCGGAGCGTTTCACGCTGCCGCTGCTGGACCTGCTCGAGCTGCGCAGCCGCGCGGCGTGCGTGATCGGAGGCGACACCACCGGCAGGATCAAGCCCCACCCCGAGCCGCTGCTCGCGGCGAGCCGCGCCATCGCGCTGGCGCCGTCGGCCTGCGTCTATGTCGGGGACGACCGGCGCGATGTGGAAGCCGGACAGGCCGCCGGCATGAAGACGGCGGTTGCGAGGTGGGGCTACCTCAACGGCCTCGACCCGGAAAACTGGAACGCCGACTGGATGATCGAGCGGCCGCAGGACCTCCTGCGGCTCGTTTAGAGTTCAGAAACAACGCAAGCTGGCGGCAAGCGGCGACTTGAACCGTCGCAATGCGACCTGATATGGGATAATGAGTTTCCTGAAACTGGGGGCGACCTGGTTTCGACGCTGGTAGCGAAGCAGTACGGGGCATGCCAAGGTCCAGTCACCTTGTCAAACCGCTGGAAACCACTAAACGCCAACGACGAGCGTTACGCTCTAGCCGCCTAACACCGGCTGGACGCTGCACTAGCTTGCTGATGGGCTAGGCCGAGGGGTAGCGAGACGCAAGTCAAGCTTGCTCAGCGGTGCAGCGTCATTGACATCAGCCTCTCTGCACGGCCTGGTCGCTTGGCCGCGCGGATCCGTCGAAGCGACTGGCCGAGCGTCAGCCTGCCGGCCGGCGGGCGCAAGGCGAGATTCAAACGACCTGGCTAAGCATGTAGGCCTGACTGCGTAGTGCTCGCGGACGCGGGTTCGATCGATGGTCGCCTCTGCCCGCGAGGGCAGAGTGACAACGGGGCTCACATCGGT
>JBOIEM010000001.1:0-13049 GCA_050741115.1 Burkholderiales bacterium | reverse complement strand
ACGCGATCCTGTTTGTGATCGTGTTCTGCGAGACCGGGATCGTCGTGACGCCGTTCCTGCCGGGAGACTCGCTGCTGTTTGTCGCCGGTACGCTGGCGGCCGCGGGCGACATGTACATACACGGGTTGTTCGCCGCGCTCGCCTGCGCGTCATTCCTGGGGGACAACACCAATTACTGGATCGGGCGCTACGTGGGGCCGCGCGTGTTCAAGCGCCCCGACTCGCGGCTGCTCAATCCCGCGCACCTCGCGCGCACCCAGCAGTTCTACGACCGCTACGGCGCGAAAACCGTATTTCTCGCCCGCTTCGTGCCGATCATCCGGACGTTTGCGCCGTTCGTGGCCGGCATCGGCAAGATGCGCTACGGCACCTTCGTGTTCTACAGCTTCTCGGGCAGCATCGCCTGGGTCGGCTCGCTTGCCTATGCCGGCTATTACTTCGGCAACGTGCCGGTGGTGAAGCAGAACCTGACGCTGGTGATCGCCATCATCATCCTGCTCTCCCTCATGCCCGGCATCGTCGAGTACCTGCGCCACCGTTTTCGCCCTTCGCGGGAAGGGTGATGAATCTGTACCTGCGGTTGCTCCTCCTGCTGATCCGGCTGATCGGGCCGCTCGGGATCATCCTGCGCAAGCGCTGGGGGGCGGCGCTCGGCGCCGCGGAGATCAATTAACAAAAGCCGCGTGCGGTCACTCCGCCTTCAGGCCCGCTTCGCTGATAACGCTCCGCCAGCGAGCCGTGTCTTGGCGCAACATTTTCGCCAGGGCCTCGGGCGCCCCGGTGCCGGGCTCAACGGCCTGCTCGGCCAGTGCTTCGCGCACGTCGGCCAGGCGCAGGGTCGAGCCGAGCTCGCGGTTGAGCGCCGCGACCAGGGTGCCGGGCGTGCGAGCCGGGACGAATACGCCCATCCACAGCGAGGCGTGATAGCCGGGGAACCCCGATTCCGCGACCGTCGGGGTCAGGGGCAGGATCGAAACGCGCTCGCCGGTGGTGACGGCGAGCGCGCGCAGCTTTCCAGCCTTGACCTGCGGCAACGACGCCGCAATGGTGCTGATGTTCAACTGGATGCGGCCGGCCAGCAGATCGATCAGGGCGAGCGTGGACCCCTTGTAGGGCACGTGCACCATGTCGATCCCGGCCGCCTTCTTCAGCAGCTCGCCGGAGAGGTGTCCGAGGCTGAAGTTGCCGACGGAGGCGTAGTGCAGCTTCCCGGGATGGGCGCGCGCGTAGGCGATGAACTCCTTGAAGTTGGTCGCCGGCAGCGCGGGATTCGTGGTCAGGAAATAGGGGGAGTCGCCCAGGAGCACGACGGGCGCGAAATTGCGGAGCGGATCGTAGCCCAGCTTGGGATTGAGGATGGCGGCGAGCGCGTGCGTGCTGGTCGTGCCGAGCCCCCACGTGTAGCCGTCGGGCGTGGCGCGGGCTGTCATCTCGACCCCGATCGTGCCGCTCGCGCCGGCGCGGTTATCGACTACGATCTGCTGGCCAAGGCGTTCGCCGGTGCGCTGCGCGACGAGGCGCGCCACGACGTCGGTGGTCGTTCCGGGCGGGAACGGGACGATGAAGCGAACCGGCCGCACGGGGAACGCTGCCTCTGCCGCTTCCGCCGCCGCAAACGGGAATCCAGTGCCACCGTGCCCGGCAATGAAAAGGCAGAAGGCAGATGGCAGAAGGCAGAAAGCTGAAGCCGGCCCGCGGGACGCCGAGCGGGGTCTCAGATCATCCTTCGTCGTTCTGCCTTCATCCTTGCAATACCTTGTCGATGCCAAGCAGCATCTCCTCGAAGTCATCCAGCGAATTGTAACGGGGCGCCGCCGCGAGGTGCGGGGTTACGATCACGTTGCGGAACCCGAGCAGGGGGTCGTCGGCGCGTCCCGGCGCGTCGTAGTGGGGATCGAGGCCGAATCCCCCGAGGCGGCCGCTCCGCAGGGCGTCGAGCAGAGCATTCCGGTCCACCAGCGGCGGGCGCGAGACGTTGACCAGGATCGCGCCGCGCTTCACCAAGCCGAGCTCGCGCGGACCGATGATGCCGCGGGTGGAGTCGTTCATGGGCAGATGCAGGCTCACGCAATCGCTCTCCGCCAGCAGCTTGTCCAGCGGCGCGTAGGTCGCGCGGTAACGCGCCTCGTCCCGGCGCGGCAGCCGGTGGCGCTGGGTGTAGGCGATGCGCATCCCGAACGCCGAGGCGCGGAGCGCGAGCTCGCGCCCGATCTCGCCCAGCCCGACGATGCCGAGCTGCCGGCCGTAGAGGTTGCGCGTGCCGGTGACGCGTCCCCAGTTCGCGTTGGCGGTGTGCGCGCGGTCGTATTGCGTGGGCGAGAAGCCCGCCGCCCTCAACTGCTCGACGCTGATCAAGCCGGCGGTTTCGTGGACCTTCCGGGCGAGCGCCAGCATCAGGGCGAGCGCGTGCTCCGAGCACGAGATGTTGGCGCGCCGGCGCAGGGTGAGCACCCGGACGCGCGCGCGCTTGCAGGCGGCCGCGTCGATGTTTGAGAGGACGGTGCCGTACTTCTGCACGATGCGCAGCGCCCTCCCGGCCGCGGCGATTTCACGCTTCCCCACGACGAGCGATTCCGCGACGACGACTCCCGCGCCGGGCATGACGGCGAGCAGCGCGTCCTGATCCGCGACGAGCCGCACTTCGGCCGGATGGAGCCGCCTGAGCCGCGCGCGCATCCGATCGCACCATCCCGCGAAATCCGGCAGCTCATGGGCGAAGAAATGCGAAAACGCCGCAACGCGCGCGGGGGGCACCGAGGGGTCGAGAATGACCTGGAACAGCCGCGGGAACGGGTCGTCCTCGACGACGACGATGGGGCGCGAGGTTCGGCGGGCAACAGGGCTCATCACCGATCACGCCTTCTCGGGATCGATGTCGAGCGCCCTCAGCACACGGGTATGCATGTTGTAGGCGGCGATGAGCACGGTCAGCTCCACCGCCGCCCGCTTGCTGAAGCGCGCCCCCATTTCCCGGAACACGGCATCCGGGACTTCAACGTCGCGGGTCATTGCGTCCACGTAGGCGAGCAGCGCGGCATCCTCCGGGCCGAACGAGCCCGACTTGCGCCAATCGCGCAGGGCTTCGACCTCCGCCGGAGTGACCCCGGCCGCCTCCGCGTAGCGCTCCTGGTGGATCCGCAGGACATAGTCGGCGCCGTTGAGGACCGCAACGCGCATTATGGCGAGCTCGCGCACGCGCTCGTCGAGCCCGGTCTCATAGCGCACCGCGTTGTTGAAATCGAGCCACGCCGAGGCGAGCGCGGGGGAATGCAGCAGCGCGCGGTAGAAATTCAGCAGGCGGCCGCCGCGCTTGCCCCGGATCTTCGCGACCGCCGCGGCGACGTCGGCTCCGGCGTTCTCGTCGAGAAGGGGAACTCGCGCCACTAGATGCGCTTTGCCAGCTCCGCGGCCTTGCCGATATAGGTCGCGGGCGTCAACGCGAGCAGCCGCTGCTTCTCCGCGTCCGGAATGGCGAGACCCTTGATGAAGGCGTGCAGCGCCTCGCGCGTGATGCCTTCCCTGCCGCGCGTCAGCCCCTTCAGCTTCTCGTAGGCGTCGGCGATCCCGTGGCGCCGCATCACCGTCTGGATCGGCTCGGCGAGCACCTCCCAGCTCGCGTCGAGATCCGCGGCGATGCGCGCGCGGTCGGCATCGAGCTTGTCGAGACCCGCGAGACACGAATCGTAGCCGAGCAGCGCGTGCCCCAGCGCCACGCCCATGTTGCGCAGCACGGTGGAGTCGGTGAGATCGCGCTGCCAGCGCGACACCGGCAGCTTCTCGCTCATGTGCCGCAGCAGCGCGTTGGCGAGCCCGAGGTTGCCTTCCGAGTTCTCGAAATCGATCGGGTTCACCTTGTGCGGCATGGTCGAGGAGCCGACCTCGTCCGGCTGCGCCTTCTGCCGGAAGTAACCGAGCGCAACGTAGCCCCAGACATCGCGGTCGAGGTCGATGAGGATGGTGTTGGCGCGGGCGAACGCGTCGAACAGCTCGGCGATCGAATCGTGGGGCTCGATCTGGGTGGTGTAGGCGTTGAACTCCAGGCCCAGGCGCTCGACCAGGCCGCGCGCGATTTTCTCCCAGTCGACGCCGGGGTAGGCGGTGATATGGGCATTGTAGTTGCCGACCGCGCCGTTGAACTTGCCGGTGAGTCTCACGCCCGCGATGCGCTCGCGCGCCCGCAGCAGGCGCTGCGCGACGTTGACGAGCTCCTTGCCGAGCGTAGTCGGGCTCGCCGGCTGGCCGTGGGTGCGCGCGAGCATGGCGCAGCCGGCCAGCTCGGCCGTGAGCCCCGCCAGCTTCTCGATGACCTTGTCGAGCGCCGGCAGCATGACCGCGTCGCGGGCGCGCTTCAGCATCAGCGCGTGGGCGAGGTTGTTGATGTCCTCGGAAGTGCAGGCGAAGTGGAGGAACTCCGCGACCTTCATGACTTCCCGGTTGCCGGCGAGCTTCTCGCGCAGGAAATACTCGACCGCCTTCACGTCGTGGTTGATCCTCGCTTCCGTGCGCTTCACCGATTCGCCGTCGGCCTCCGAGAACTTCGCAGCCACTTCCTCGAGCTGGCCGAGGGTGGGCGGGGAGAACGGCGGGACTTCGGTGATTGCAGGCTCGGCAGCGAGCGTCTTCAGCCACTCGATCTCGATTCGCACCCGGAACCGGATGAGCGCGAGCTCGCTGAAGGTGTCGCGCAGCGCGGCGACTCTGTGGTGATAGCGGCCGTCGAGGGGTGAGAGCGCGGTAAGAGGGGAAAGCGCCATGACAGTTGAATGCTTGCCCAGATGAAAATTTTACCACGATGCCGGCCGGGCCCTGGGGCGCGAATCGGCTCGAACGTCGTTCGGCTACAATTCCCGTTCCAGGCCGGTAGGTTTCCGGCACTGACTCCGGCAGGGAGGGAGCATCATGCATCAGGGAATCCGATTCGTGCGGAACTTGCCGGCCATCCTGGCGTGCTGTGGAGCGGCGGGGTGGGCGGTGTGCGTGGCCGCGCAGCCGTGGAAACCGGAAAAGAACGTCGAGATCATCATTCCCGGAGGCGCGGGTGGCGGGCAGGACCGCACCGCGCGCATCATGCAGAAGATCATGCAGGAGGGCCTTGTGCCCACCCCGGTCACGGTCGTCAACCGGCCGGGGGGCGGAAGCAACATCGCGTATGTTTATCTCAACCAGTTCACTGGCGACGGGCACCACCTCGCGTCCGCGACCGCCACCCTGCTCACCAATCACATACTGGGCGTGAGCCCGCTCAATTACACCCATTTCACTCCAGTGAGCGTTCTCTACGGCGAGTTCATCGGATTCGCGGTCAATGCCGACGGGCCGTTCAAGTCCGGCACGGACATCATCGGGCGCATGAAGACCGCGCCGGAGTCGGTTGCGTTCGCGTTCGGCACCAGCTCCGGAAACGCCAATCACATCGGCATCGCACTGGTGATGAAAGCGGCGGGAGTCGATGTCGCCAGAATGAAGGTGGTGATCTTCAAGGCCTCGATCGAGGCGACCACCGCGCTGATGGGCGGACACGTGGACGTGGTGGCGACGCCGGTCTCGACCTATCTTCCGGTGCTGGGGACCGGCAAGATCCGCATCGTCGCGATCGCTGCGCCGCAGCGCGTGGGTGGCAGATTCGCCGACGTTCCGACCTGGAGGGAGCAAGGCTACAACGCGGTCATGCCCAGTTTCCGCATGTTCATCGCCGCCAAGGGCCTCGATGCCCGGCAGTTGCGCTACTGGAACGGCGTGTTTGCGAAGCTGGCCGGCAGCGATGAATGGAAGAAGGAGCTCGCCGCCAATGAGTGGCAGGGCTCGTACATGAGCAGCGCCGAAAGCGTCCGGTTTCTGGACGCACGCTACGCCGAATACCGGAAAATCCTCACCGAATTGAGGCTCGCAAAATGACGACCGCCGTTGAATCGCTCGCCGAGTTCGCCGTCAGCCTGAGCTACGATCGCATTCCGCCCGAAGTCCTCGAGCGCGCAAAGGACTGCGTGATCGACACGGTCGGCGCCTGCGTCTACGGCTCCCAGCTGCCGTGGACCCGGACCGTCATCGAGTACGCCGGGCGCAACAGCGCCCCGGGCGAATGCAGCGTGTTCGGGACGCCGGTCAAGGTGCGCGCGCCGTTCGCCTGCCTCTGCAACGGCGCATCCGCCCACGCCTTCGAGCTCGATGCCCTGGTCGAGCCGAGCGTCGGCATCCACCCGAGCGCGGCGCTCGCCGTGCCGGGCCTCGCTCCCGCTCAAGGGCGCAAGCTGAGCGGCAAGGCACTGCTGACCGCCTACGTCGCGGGGTTCGAAGTGCTCTACCGGATCGGCCACGCGGCGAACCATTCGATCGAGAAGGTGGGGTTCCATTCGCCGGGCGTGGTGGGCGTCTTTGGCACCGCCGCCGTGGTGGGGCGGCTGTTCGACCTGGACGCGAAAAAAATGGCCAACGCGTTCGGTATCGCCGGCTCTCTGAGCTCGGGCCTGATGGAATTCTCCCGGAGCGGCGGCATGGTGAAGCGCCTGCACCTTGGACGCGCCGCGGAAGGCGGCTTCATGGCGGCGATCCTCGCGCGAGATGGTTACACCGGTCCCGCCGGTGTGCTCGACGGCAAGTTCGGCATGCTCAACGTGTTCTGCCGGGACGCCCGGCCGGAGAGGCTCACCCAGGATCTCGGCAAGGTGTGGCACGTTATGAAGACCAAGATCAAGCGCTATGCCTGCCATTCCACCGCGCAGGTGCCGGTGACGCTCGCGCTCGACCTCAAGGGAAATCACAGTCTCTCGGGAGACGATGTGGCGGGGATCACCGTCGCCGGCAGCGAGAAGGTGGTGACCCAGCACGCCATCAACGAGCCGCGCGATATCACGATGATGCAGTACAGCGTGCCCTTCAGCGTGGCCGTCGCGCTGCACAAGGACCCGCTCGACCCGCGGACGTTCTCCGAGGCGACCCTCGAGGATGCCAAGATCCGCACACTCGCGCGGGGCGCTCAGGTCGAATTGCTGAAGTCAGAGCCGGGCTATTCGTCATCCGCGTGCCGGTTGACGCTCAAGCTTAAGAACGGCAAGGAGCTGACCGCCGAAGGACATGATTTCAAGGGCACGCCCACCCTGCCGCTCACGCGCGCCGAGCTGCTCGAGAAATTCCTCGTGCTCACGGCGCACCGCGACCGGGCAAAGGGGAAGCGGCTGTTCTCCCAGCTCGCCGAAGCGGAGAAGGTGGCAGACTTCAGCTCGCTCGATTTCGCGCTGTGATACCTTGAAAGTCGACGAGTTCGAGTTTTTTCTGGAGAAGGAGTGGTCGGACGGCTTCCCGGTCGTCACTCCGACCGAGGCGCGCGTGGGGTGGATGCTCGCCGGCACGCGCCGCGATCCCGACGAGGTGGTGGGCCCGATTCCGCCGGCCCTCGAGGTCGCCACCGTGCGCACCGTCGCCATCCACGCGCTCATGGCGGGATGCAAGCCGGAGTACCTGCCGGTCGTGCTCGGCGGCATCCGGATCATCCTGCGCGAGGAATTCAACATGGGCGGGGTGCAGTGCACGATGCATGGCGTGGCGCCGCTCATGATCGTCAATGGTCCGTACGCGGAGAGGATCGGATTGCACGGCGGCAACGGCTGCTTCGGGCCGGGATTCCGCGCCAACGCCACCATCGGCCGCGCGATCCGGCTGATATTGCTGAACCTTGGAGGCGGCATCCCGGGCAAGGCCTCGGCAACGGTGTTCAGTTCCCCGTTCCGCTACACCGCGTGCGTGACCGAGAACGTGGCGAGCAGTCCGTGGGAGACCCTCGCGGTAGCGCGCGGCTACTCGCCCGGGGACAACGTGATTACGTGCGCCATGGCGGAGAATCCGCGGTTGCATTTCGACGATGCCAGCACCGAACCCGAGAGACTGCTTGCCGGTATCGGCGACGCCATGACCGCGCCGGGCTCGTGGAACATGTGGTTCGTGTCCGACATGGTTGTCGCCATGAGCCCGCAGCACGCCAGGTTGTGCGCGGACGCGGGCATGAGCCGCGCCGACGTGGTCGAGCGCTTGAGCCGGCTCGCCGTGCGGCGCCAGTCCGGCGTGAAGTACGGCGGCAACTGGCGGCCGGAACGGGCCCGGGCCATGGGCATCGATCCCGACGACGAGAATGCCCCCATCAGGGCCGTCAAGGACCCGCAGCGTTTGCACTTGATCGTCGCCGGCGGCAACGGTCCAATCACCGCCGTGTGCCACGGCTGGAACGAGACCAGCCGGGCGGTGCATGGCACCTACGAGGTATGAGAGTGAAGGGATGAGGAATGAGGGATGAGGGATGAGGAGGAAATCGCATGACGAATGACCTGGGATTCATCGATCCCACGGCGGGTGGCAACAAGGCGGCGATCCCATTGGCGCCGCGCCCGATGGACCTCGCCGGCAAGGTAGTCGGCCTGCTCGACAACACCAAGGAACAAGCGGACATTATTTTCGAAGCGGTTGCTGAAGTCCTGCGCAGCCGTTACGGGGTGGCCGGGGTCGTGATCCGGCGCAAGGAGGCCTTTTCCCGCCCCGCGACCGAGGCGTTGTTGAACGAGATGGCGAAGGAGGTGCAGGTGGCCGCGGCCGCCCTCGGCGGGTGAGGATCGTGCACGTTGTGCAGTGTGCACGACACGGTGGAGTTCGAAAAACGCGGCATCCCCGCCACGATGTTCCTCACCCAGGCGTTCAGGAACGCGGCGCTCTATCAATTCCGCAGCAAGGGGATGGACGGGCACCCCTTTATCGAGCTGCCGCACCCCGTGAGCAACCTCAAGCCTGACGAGATGCGGGCGCTGACGCTGAGATACGTTGACCAGATGGTCAGGCAGCTCACTGCCTAGGCGGTGGAGCGTGACTCGTGACGGGTGGCTCGTGACTGGCGGCTGGCCCATTGCAGGTCGCGTCGCCGTCGCGATGCTCGTCCTGTCCGCCGGTGGCGGAGCGGCGGCTCAGCAGTATCCCTCGCGCCCCATCCGCATGGTGGTGCCGTTCGCGCCCGGCGGCGCGGTCGATCTCGTCGCGCGCACGCTTGCACCCCGGTTGAACGAAGCGCTCGGCCAGCCGGTGGTGGTCGACAATCGCGGTGGAGCCGGCGGCACGGTCGGCACCGATATCGTCGCGAAGGCGCGCCCGGACGGCCACACGCTGCTCGTCGCCAGCATGGGCGTCGCGGTCAATGCCGCGCTCTACCCCAAACTGCCCTACGACACGCTGAAGGACCTGGCGCCCGTGACCACGCTCGGCGAGCAGCCCAATATCGTGGTCGTGCATCCCGCTGTCCCCGCGAAATCACTCGACGATCTCCTCGCCCTGGCGCGGGCGAAGCCCGGCCAGTTGAGCTACGCCTCGGGCGGTGTCGGCAGCAACACGCATCTCGCGACGCTACTGTTTCTCCAGATGGCGAAGGTGGACCTGCTGCACGTTCCCTACAAGGGCCTGGGCCCGGCGATCGCGGAGCTGGTGGGCGGGCAAGTGCAACTCGCCCTCCCTAATGTATCCACGGCGGTGCCGCACGTGAGGTCCGGCAGGCTGCGCCTGCTTGCGGTGACCTCGAGCAAGCGATTTTCGCTGTTCCCGGATGCGCCGACCGTGAGTGAGGCGGGCGTTCCCGGTTACGAAAGCAGCGGCTGGTACGGCCTGTGGGCAACGGCGGGATCGCCTCAACCCGTCATCGCCAGGCTGAACCGGGAAGCGGCGAAAATCCTGAACTCGGCCGCAGTCAATGAACAGTTTGATGCACAGGGCCTGCAGTCCATCCCGACGTCTCCGGAAGCGTTCGGCAGGCGGCTTCGGGAAGAGATCCGGAAGTGGGGCGTGGTGGTCAAGGCGTCAGGCGTGAAACCCGAGCAATAGATCGGTGATGAGTGATGGGTGACGAGTGACGAAAACCATGAAACTCAGCTGCCGATGAACGCCCATCCTCTTCTCTTCACCGTCAGGGGAAGCTCGAATCCCTCCCTCTCCGCTCGGGAGGGGGGCGGGGGTGAGGGTCGAACGCCGATAAGATCAAGAACCGAACCGCTAAGAAGAACAACACGATGATTGAACCGCCGAGACGCCGAGAGAATCAGAATCTAAATAACCGCAGATAAATGCAGACGGACGATGATAAAACGGGTGCACAGATGCTCGTTCTTATTTGGAGTGCAATCCTGATCGGAGTATCATTCGGGTGGTCTTTTTTGACACTAATTTCTAGCTGGAAGGCGCGAGTATGAAGGGCACTTACACGGCGGTCGTCAAGAAATCCGGAAAGTGGTGGATCGGGTGGATCGAGGAGGTTCCGGGCGTTAACTGCCAGGAAGCCACGCGCGAGAAGTTGATGGGGAGCCTGCGCGTCACGCTCCGAGAGGCGCTTGAATTTAACCGGCGTGACGCCCGGGAAGCTGCAGGAGAAGGATTTGAGGAAGAGCCCATCGCGCTATGAAGCGCGGTGATCTCCTCCGTCACTTGCGCGAACACGGCTGCGGGTTGTTGCGGGAGGGCGGCAACCATTCTTGGTGGCACAATCCCGCACAGAACAGACGCTCGGCCGTTCCGCGTCACAACGAAATCAACGATTACCTCGCCCGTAAGATCTGCAAGGATCTCGGCATTCCATTCGTACGATGATCAGGCCCTATTGAGCCGCAGATGAACGCGGACCAAACGAGAATGGGCGTATCATTCGCTGGCATCGTACATGCTCGCTGGAGTGATGGAGGTTGACACATGAGCAAACGGGACGATTACGTTGAAAAGCTGAAAACGCAAATTGACCAGTGGAACACCGAGGTAGCGAAGTGGGAGGCAAAGGCCCAGAAGGCGCAGGCTGGTGCGCGCGTCGAATACGAGAAGCAACTGACGGACTTGCGCCGTCAACGCGACCAGGCGCTGGAGCAGATGAAACGGGTGCAGGCGGCCACCGGCGACGCATGGGTTGACCTCGTACGGGGTGCCGATGACGCCTGGGCGAAAATGCGCGAGGGTCTCGAAAAAGCGCGCTCCCACTTCAATAAATGACGAGCAGTGCCATCAAGGTGCCAAGTAACATCGAAGCCGGTATCCATGCATGCCTAAGGCGCCTTGGTGGCTAGAGTTGGGTTGGTAGTTGTCGCCAGGCGCCATGCTTCACCCGCGCGACGATCTCGAAGTCCTTACCCAGCGGCCGCACTATCGCCGCTTCGCCTTCCGCAAGGTAGGGCGGGCCGGCGGTGGCGTAGAACGGATTGCCGTGGCTCGAGATCACCAGGTTCGCGCCGGGCTTGACCGGCGTTGAGAACAGCTGGCGCAGGCCGGCGTAGCGGTCCGCGCTGTCGGGTGTAGCCGGGCCGCCGCGCGCCTCCGGCGCCCTGTCCGCGCGGCCGAAAGCGAGCATCGCGGTTTCCATTGTCCTGCAACGCGGGCTGCTGAGCACCCGATCCACGGGGATTTTCAGTTCCCGGAACGCCGCCCCGATCTGCCGCGCTTCGTCGCGTCCCTTGTCGGTGAGCGGGCGCTGATGGTCGCAATCTTCATCGCTCTTCGAGCGGGAATCGTCGCGCGAGAAATCGGTAGAGGTGTGGCGAAAGTAGATGACGTAGCCGCCTTGACGCAGCTCGGATAACAGCCCCGGTCCGGACATCGCCTTGACGGGAAGCGCGCTGCGTCCGGCTGCGGGCGGCGGGACCGGCTGAAACCGTTGCCCCGCTGCGGGAGCGGCCAAGGTCAATGTTATGACCGCAAGCGCGCACGCCCTCCAGGCAACATGTAAATGGATACCCATCCTCATCGTGTATCCTTCGGCAAGAAGTTAATTCTAAACCCCGCCAATCTTTCGTCTTCAATGCCCAGCCGTACCGTCAAGGACTGGGGCCTGCTCGCGGCGCTGGTCGCGCTGTGGGGCTCGAACTTCATGTTCATCAAGCTCGGCGTCGCGCAAGTGTCGCCGGCCACCCTCGTCGCCGCCCGACTCGTGATCGGCGCCGTGATTCTGGTCACGGTGATCCGCGCGATGGGCTACACCTTTCCACCGGTCGGCCGCGCGTGGCTGCCCTACGTCGTGCTCGCGGTGGTGGGCAACTGCATGCCATTCTGGTTCATCACGTGGGGCCAGAAATCCATCGACAGCGCGCTCGCCGGCATCCTCATGGCCATCATGCCGCTCACGACGCTGCTGCTCGCGCATTTCTTCGTCGCGGGCGAGCACATGACCCGCAATCGCGTGCTGGGCTTCCTGCTGGGCTTCGTGGGCATGGTGGTGCTGATGGGGCCGGCCGCGCTGGCGGGCCTGGGAGGCTCGCCGATCGAAATGGTGGCCCAGCTCTCGGTGCTGGCGGGCGCGCTGTGCTACGCGGCAAACGGCGTGATCATCCGCGTGACGCTGCGGGGCGAGGTGATGGTCGCCTCCGCCGCCATCATCGCCATCGCGGCGGTGGTGAGCGTGCCGGTCGCCCTCGTGGTGGACCAGCCCTGGCGGCTCGACCCGGGCTGGACCGCGTTCTCGATTCTCCTCTGGATCGGAATCGGGCCGACGGCGATCGCGACCCTCGTGCATCTCAAGCTCATCGCCTCCGCGGGGCCCACCTTCATGTCCCTGATCAATTACTGCATCCCGGTTGTCGCCCTGCTCATCGGGGTCGCGCTTCTCGGCGAGGAGCCGGGCGCCACCGCCTACTCGGGTCTCTTCCTGATCCTCGCCGGCATCGCGCTGAGCCAGCTGCGCCGCGCCAAAGGCCAGTGACGAGTGACGGGTGACGAGTGACGAGAAACGAGCAACGAATAGCAGGTGACGAGTGACGAATACCCCAGCTGCAATGTGGAATTGGCCCTATTGCCGATCACTCGTCACGCGACACGCGTCGCCCCGCAGCCGTTCATTGCTTGAAATCGACCGTCTGCACCCCCAAATTCTGAGACGTGAGAACGGTCACTGCGCTTGGAACAGGTCTTGCGGAGACTGTTAACCCGAGAGCCCGGAAAAGCGTTATTTTCGGGCAAGGGGCGTAAAGGGCGATGAACATCATCTACAGCAGCGACAGCTACTACGTGGTGGAATACCCCGCGCAGCATGGCTACGAGCTGGTGGACAAGCGCAG